>JBAYTZ010000008.1 GCA_041675285.1 Candidatus Delongbacteria bacterium | reverse complement strand
GGTCTCTACCTGGCCCGCCTGAGCACGGTCTCCGGCCAGCAGGTGAGCCGCCTGGTGCTGACCAAGTAAGCGCCACGCATTCCTGACGACAAGGGCCGGGCATCCGCTAAGGGTGCCCGGCTTCTCTCTCTCGCGGGCTTGGGACCATACCACAGAGACACAGCTGGGACAGGAATCGTCTTTCAGGTTGAGCCGCTGCGTTGGCGTTGGCGCGGCGAAGGCTTTGCCGAAATTTGTCTTTCGCACGAAGGCGCGAAGACTCAAAGACTCGTTGCCCTATCATTGATCCTTAATTCCGATGTATCAGTGTTTCTGTGTTGCTGTGTTTAAATCAGACCAATCACACCAAAGTAACTGATTCAAAATAAAACGCTTTAATCTTTAGAATGATGTGATAGCATTCGTTGTTATATATAGATTATCACAATTGATATTAATCACTTTTTCAATGCTAAGCGTAACAGGTACATCCTCTGTGTCTCTGTGCCTCTGTGTTACAGATTCTCCGGCAGTCACCATTACAGCTACCACAAAAAAAGTCAATAAAATCCTCTTGTAATTATCCAAGAATAACCAATTTAATCTTCGAGTCTCCATGCCTTCGTGTTAAAAACAATCAACCCCTACCTCAGAAAACCAATCCCGGCCCGTCATCCCTTGATTCTGACCAAACATTCAGCGACTGTTCAATCCCCGGCTCCACCCGCCTGATCTCGAGCACTCACCACGCTCCGCCACGCACTCCTCAAAGCTGCGCAAAGCTAGCAACCACCCCATTCTCGCTTGGCACGCTCCTTGCTCAGAGAGTCCGTGGACGCCAGTCCATGTGCCACAAGACCTGAACATCGTCAACATCCATTGACCTTTGGGGGGAAAGTTATGTCCAAGCGTTTGCTGTTCGCACTGTTGGGAACGCTGGCCTTCGGCCCGGCAGCGTTTCCGGCCGTGTTCACGGGAGTGGTCCCGACAGATTTCAACGGCACCGATGTCGTCAGCGTGCCGGATCCGCTGGGCGACGTCTCGGTGCCCACCTTCAATGCCCCTCCCGGCACCGTGCCTGGTTGGGACATGACCGGCGCCAGCTTTGAGCTGAACCGGACGACGGGCGTTCTGGCCGTGGGCCTGGACTTCTTCGGCGTGGCCGGTGACGCCGACGGCGACGGCATCGACGGCTTCACCTCGCCCTGGCTGGCCCAGAATGGCGGCGCGGACTACGCCGACCTGGCCAATTCCGAGGCCATCTGCATCGCCTTCGACTTCGATCAGGACGGCACCTACGACGTGATCGCCGGCGACAGCTTCTTCGGCACGGCCACCGGCATCGGGGTCAGCGCCTTCAGCTATCTGCCCTTCGGCCTGCCGACCTGCTTCGGCGCGCCGCTGCCGGCCAACTACGGCGGCCACTTCTATTCGCCCTTCCTGGCCAGCCCGGACTTCGAGATCGCCTTAAGCAACTTCGGCGACTTCGAGGACCTGAACGCCACGACCATCTGCTTCAACTTCCAGGTCTTTGCCGGCGCCAACTGGGACGACGGCATCGGCGAGGACGTCATCCTGGGCGAAGCCTGCTTCACGGATGACGGCCAGGTGGAAGCCCAGCCGCTGCCCACCAGCCCGGACCTGATCCGCGCCTTCCCGAACCCCTTCAACCCCACCACCACCCTGGCCGTGGAGTTGGCGGAGACGGGCCACGTGGAACTGGCGATCTTCAACCTCCAGGGCCAGCAGGTGGCCAGCCTGGTGAACGGCAGCCTGAGCGCCGGTTCCCACCAGGTCGCCTTCCACGCCGGCAACCTGCCCTCCGGTCTCTACCTGGCCCGCCTGAGCACGGTCTCCGGCCAGCAGGTGAGCCGCCTGGTGCTGACCAAGTAAGCTCCATACGTCACGGACCCGCCAGCCGGGCATCCCGTTCAGGGGTGCCCGGCTTTTCTCTCCTCGGGCCTCGGGGGGATCACCACAAAGACACAAAGACACAGAGTCACAGAGTCACAGAGTCACAGAGTCAACTTGCAGGCTCATCGCCGTTGATATAACTGGTGCTACGAGTAGTTTTATCTTCGCGCAGTTAATTTGAAGTTCAGATATGATTTCTGATTTGTAGAAATTTGAATCAATTGCCGTTGAATTTAGAATTAAGAAACAACTCATAATAAGAGAATGCTGTTTTAATTTCACTATCAATACCTACCAATATTTTGAGAATTCGTGTCTTCCTGCGATCCAAGTCCATCGAAAAAGCTGAAGTCAATCCCCGGCAATAAGCTGAGCCGGATTCCGCCAAACCCGTTTATTCCAATAAAACCCTGCATCTCTATTATTTTGCGTCTTTGTGTTTTTGTGTTTCTGTGGTAAACAAACTAAACCTAGGCATAAAACATCCCGGATATTCACTCATCACGAACAGCCAGGCTGCGATTGTTCGTGCGATCCAAGTGCACCAAAATTCCAAGCCCAAGCCTGGCAGTACACCGAGCCAGAACCCTACCACGCAAGCTCATCCCAGTACACTACTGTGTCTCTGTGTCTCCGTGGTAAACAACCAAAACCGACCACAAAAAACCTGGCTGCCCGCACACCACGAACAGCCAGGTCAGATAAGCAATCAGCACCAATGCCGAGGCGCCGGCCCCCAGCTAAAAGAACAACACCGTGTTCAGCACGAAGAGCGGGATCAGGATGCCCACCGACCACGCCATGTACCCGAAGAAGCTGGGCATCTTCACGCCCGACTGCTCGGCGATGGACTTGACCATGAAGTTCGGCGCGTTCCCGATGTAGGTGTTGGCCCCCATGAACACCGAGCCGCAGCTGATGGCCATCAGCGTCGTGCCGTGTTGCATCAGCAGCGGCACGGCCTGGGCCTCCGTCAGACCCGGATAGAGGCTGCCCAGCGCCGTGTTGAAGAAGGTCAGGTAGGTCGGCGCGTTGTCCAGGAAACTGGAGAGCGAGCCCGCGGCCCAGAAGTAACTGGCGTCGCTGGAGACCCGCTCGATGATGAAGGCCATGGCGCCGTGGGTGCCCGCCTTGAGGATCTCCAGCGCCGGGATGATGGTGATGAAGATGCCGGCGAAGAGCTTGGCCACCTCCAGGATCGGCTCCCAGTTGAAGTCGTTGGCCGCGCGGGTCTCCGCCCGGGTGATCTTCAGGCTGACCAGCAGCAGAACGATGATCGCGCCGTCGCGCAGCAGGTTCAGGTAGGGCAGCACGATGGGATGCGCGCCCGGCAGCAGGGTCAGGCCGCGCAGGGAGCCCGTCGCGGCGTCCAGGAAGGCCGGGTGGCTGTTCCACATCCCGCTGAGGATCACGGCCCCCACCACGCCGCCCAGCAGCAGCAAGTTGGGCAGGCCTTCCACGTGCAGGCGCTCCGTCGGGGCCGTGGAAGCGGGCAGTCCGCCCTCCCGGGCCAGCAGCCAGCGGTCCAGCCCGTAGAAGACGGCCAGCAGGATCAGCGCGTTGAAGGTCATGGGCAGCCAGCAGTGCAGCAGGGTCCAGAAGAAGGAGACGCCGTGCAGGTAGCCCAGGAAGAGCGGCGGATCGCCGATGGGCGTCAGCGCGCCGCCGATGTTGGACACCAGGAAGATGAAGAAGATCACCACGTGCATCTTGTTCTTGCGCATGGCGTTGCTCTTGAGCAGCGGGCGGATCAGCAGCATGGACGCGCCCGTGGTGCCGATCCACGAGGCCAGCAGCGTGCCGATGAGCAGGATCAGGGTGTTGACCTTGGGCGACCCCGCCAGGCTGCCCTTGACCGCGATGCCGCCGGCGATGACGAACAGCCCGGTGAGCAGGATGATGAAGGGCAGGTAATCCAGCACTACGATGTGCAAAAGCGAGTAGGTGGCCTGGTGCAGGCCGTAAGCCGCGGCGAAGGGCAGGGCGAAGAGCAGGGACCAGAAGGCCGAGACCTTGCCGAAGTGGTGGTGCCAGAAGTGCGGGGCCAGCAGCGGGAACAGCGCGATGGAGAGCAGGATCCCGGCGAAGGGGATGGCGCTCCAGAGAGGCAGGCTCTCCCCCAGCGAGGGATGGGTGGCCGCTTCCGCGGCCCGGGCCAGGCCCGGCAGGGTCAACAACAGCAGGGCGGCGGCCCCCAGCCGGCGGATCATGCGCTCGAACAATTTCATGCGGCGTCCTTTCAGGAGGACGGACCCGACCCGCCGGGCTCCGGCGGCCGGATCCGTTATGGGCACTGGAATGGGCCCGCTACAGGCCGATTCCCCGGGTCAGTTCCAGCCAGAGGCCCGGCCAGACGCCCAGCACCAGCACGCCCAGGGCGGCCAGTCCGGCGGCCAGGGTCAGTCCGCGGTCGCACTCCAGCCGCTCCGTCCGCGCCGGCGCGGGCTCGTGGAAGTAGGCGAAGACCACCAGCCGCAGGTAGTAGTAGACGGCCACCACGCTGGTCAGGATGCCCAGCACGGCCAGACCCGTCTGCCCGGCGCGCACGGCGGCGGAAAAGACCAGCAGCTTGCCCATGAAGCCCGCCAGCGGCGGGATGCCCGCCAGGCCCAGCAGCAGCACGGCCAGCAGGCCGGCCAGCACGGGGTCGCGTTTGGCCAGCCCCTTGTAGTCGTCGATGTGGTAGCGCCCGCCGCCCGCCCGGCTGACCCGCGCGGCGATCAGGAAGAGCGGCACGTTGAGCAGGCCGTAAGGCAGCAGGTAGAAGAGCACGGCCTCGAGGCTCTCCCCGGCGTAACCCGTGGCCTGCAGGCCCAGCAGCAGGTAGCCCGCGTGGGCCACGGAACTGAAGGCCAGCATGCGCTTGACGTTCACCTGGCCCAGGGCGCTGAAGTTGCCCACGATCATGGTCAGCGCCGCGCAGATCCCCAGCAGCGAGGCCCAGGCCGTGGACTGGGGCGCCAGCGGCAGCAGCAGGCGGCCGAAGCCGGCGAAGGCCGCGGCCTTGGCGCCCGTGCTCATGAAGGCCGTGACCCAGCTGGGGCTGCCCGTGTAGACGTCGGGCAGCCAGGAGTGGAAGGGCACGGCCCCCACCTTGAAGAGGAAGCCGGTCAGGCTGAGGACGATGCCCCCCAGCGCGATCCACTGCGCCCCGCCGCCATGGCGCGCGATGCCCAGCCCCAGCTCCGCCAGGTTCAGCGTGCCCGCGGCGCCGTAGAGCAGGGTCAGGCCGAAGAGCAGGAAGGCCGAAGCGAAGGAGCCCGTCAGGAAGTAGGTCAGGGCCGCGTGGCGCGATTCCGTCCGCTGCCCCAGGAGGCCCGCCAGCGCATAGAGCGAAAGACTGAGCACCTCGATGGCCAAAAAGAGCGTGATCAGGTCTCCGGCGGAGGCCAGGGCCAGCATGCCCGTGGCGCCGAACAGGGTCAAGGCCAGGGTCTCGGCCCGCGGCAGGGTGCGCTGGCGCAGGTAGGACGCGCCGCCCAGCAGCAGCAGCAGCAGCGCGGCCAGCACCGTGGTGCGCCCCGCGTAGGCCAGCGGATCGGACTGGACAGAACCGAAGTAGCCGGGTTCGCGGGTCACGGGGAAGAGGCAGAAGGCCAGGGCCGCCAGGACCGCCAGGGCGCTCAGCGGGCTCAGCCAGCCGTCGGCGCGCCGGCCGCCCAGGGCGTTGGCCAGCAGCACCAGCAGGCCGCCGCCCGCCAGGATCAGCTCGGGCAGCAGGCTGGCCGGATTCAGGGTGCTCAGGTCCATCTCAGCGGTTCCTCATCAGTTCCAGGGTCGCCTCCACGGCGGGATTGATGCGGTCCAGCAGCGGCTGCGGCTGGACGCCGATCCAGATCACCAGCACGATCAGCGGCGCGAAGACCAGTAGTTCGCGCCGGCTCAGGTCGGGCAGGCCCTGGTTCTTGGGGTTGGCGAGCGGGCCGAAGAGCACGCGCTGCACCATCCAGAGCAGGTAGACGGCGCCCAGCACCACGCCCGAGGCGGCGATGGCCGTCGGTCCGGGCTGGCTCTGGAAGGAGCCCAGCAGAATCATGAACTCGCCCACGAAGCCGTTCAGGCCGGGCAGACCCACCGACGACAGCACGAAGAAGACCAGCACGAAGGCGTAGAGCGGCATGCCCGCCGCCAGCCCGCCGAAGTCGGCGATCAGGCGCGTGTGGCGGCGCTCGTAGATCACGCCCACCGCCAGGAACAAGGCGCCCGTGGAGAGGCCGTGGTTGATCATCTGCAGCACGGCGCCCGAGACGCCGATGGTCTGCAGCGAGAACAGGCCCAGCATCACGAAGCCCAGGTGCGAGACGGAGCTGTAGGCCACCAGCTTCTTCATGTCCTTCTGGACGATGGAGACCAGCGCGCCGAACACGATGCCCACCACCGCCAGGCCCACCAGCAGCGGCAGCAGGGCCTGCACGGCGCTGGGAAAGAAGGGCAGGGCGAAGCGCAGGAAGCCGTAGGTGCCCATCTTGAGCAGCACGCCGGCCAGGATCACGCTGCCGCCCGTGGGCGCCTCCACGTGGGCGTCGGGCAGCCAGGTGTGCAGCGGAAACATCGGGACCTTGATGGCGAAGGCCACGGCGAAGGCCGCGAAGAGCCAGAGCTGGGTCCCGGCGGCGGGATGGAAGTGCTCCAGCAGCAGCGGCAGGTCGAAGGTGCGGCCCAGCCCGGGCACCAGCGTGTTCCAGTGGATGACCAGGATGGCCACCAGCATCAGCACGCTGCCCGCCATCGTGTAGAGGAAGAACTTCACCGCCGCGTAGATCCGCCGCGTGCCGCCCCAGATCCCGATCAGGAAGTACATGGGGATCAGCACCAGCTCCCAGAACACATAGAAGAGGATCAGGTCCAGGCTGGCGAACACGCCCACCATGCCCGTGGTCATCAGGAAGAAGAGCATCAGGTAGCCCTTCAGGGCCTTCTCCACGTGGAAGCTGGCCAGGATGATGATCGGCAGCAGCTGGGTGGTGAGCAGCACCAGCAAAAGCGAGATGCCGTCCACGCCCATGTGGAAGGAGATCCCCAGCCGGGGCAGCCAGTCCGCCTGCACGACGAACTGGTACTGGCCGGCCGTGGCCACGTCGAAACTTGTGAACAGCGGGATGCTGAGCGCGAATTCCAGCAGGGACAGCAGCAGAGCCGCGCCCTTCAACAGCCCCGTCTGCCGGGCGGGGATCAGCCAGAGCAGCAGCAGGGCCGCCAGGGGAAAGAAGGTCAGCAGGGGCAGGATCTGGTGCAGCATGGGCGTGTCCATCATCGGGTGAAGACCACAAGGAGCAGGGCCACCAGCCCCAGCGCCATGGCGGTGAGATACTGCGGCAGGCGGCCCGACTGCAGCGGACGCAGGCCCGCGCCCGCCCGTTCGCAGAGCCGGCCCAGCCCGTTGACCACGCCCTCCACCACCAGGCCGTCCACCTGCTTGTAGCAGAAGTCGCAGAGGCCGGCGATGGGCCGCACCACCAGCGCCTCGTAGATCTCATCCACGTACCACTTGTTGAGCAGCCGCCGGTGCAGGCCGGGATGCCGCTTGGCGCGCGCCGCCGCCAGCCCGGGCTGGCCCAGGTAGAGGCGCCGGGCCTCCAGCAGCCCCAGGGCGGCCACACCGATGGAGAGCGCGGCCAGCAGGGCTTCCAGGCCCGCGTTGCCGTGTTCCGCCGTGGCGTGCAGCAGGGCCAGGTCGCTGCCCTGGTGGAAGACCGGGGCCAGGAACTCGGCGAAGCGGTTGCCGACGTGGGCGAAATCCAGGAAGTGCGGCAGGCCCCAGAAGCCCGCGATGGCCGCCAGCCCGGCCAGGATCAGCAGCGGCAGGGTCATCACCAGCGGGTTTTCGTGGAAGTGGGCGGCCTCGGCCTCCGGGCCGCGGTAGCGGCCGTGGAAGGTCAGGAAGAGCAGGCGGAACATGTAGAAGCTGGTCAGCCCGGCGGCCAGCAGGCCCGTCGCCCAGAGGGCCCAGTGGCCGCCGGCGAAGGTCTTCCAGAGGATCTCGTCCTTGCTGAAGAAGCCGGCAAAGGGCGGGAAGCCGGCGATGGCCACGGTGCCCACCCAAAAGGTCCAGTAGGTGACGGGCAGGTGGCGGCGCAGACCGCCCATGTTGCGCATGTCCTGGGGATCCCGGTGATGGTCGTGGACCTGGTGGTAGACGTGGTGCATGGCGTGGATCACCGCGCCGGCCCCGAGGAAGAGCAGGGCCTTGAAGAAGGCGTGGGTGACCACGTGGAACAGTCCGGCCGTGTAGGCGCCCACGCCCATGGCCAGGAACATGTAGCCCAGCTGGGAGACCGTCGAGTAGGCCAGCACCTTCTTGATGTCCGTCTGCACCAGGCCGATGGTGGCGGCGAAGAGGGCCGTGGCCGCGCCCACCACGGCCACCGTCAGCAGGGCCGCCGGGGCCAGGCTGAACAGCACGTGGCTGCGCGCGATCATGTAGAGGCCCGCCGTGACCATGGTGGCGGCGTGGATCAGCGCCGAGACCGGCGTGGGGCCGGCCATGGCGTCGGGCAGCCAGACGTAGAGCGGGATCTGCGCGCTCTTGCCCGTAGCGCCCACGAAGAGCAGCAGGGCGGCGGCCGTGGGCAGCCAGTGGCCCACCGGGAAGGACTTCAAGCCCTCCGTCACCCCCCCGAAATCCAGGCTGCCCAGCTGGCTGAACAGCAGAAAGAGGCCGAGCAGGAAGCCGAAGTCACCGATGCGGTTGACCACGAAGGCCTTCTTCCCCGCGCTGGCCTTGGCCGGATCCTGGAACCAGAAGCCGATCAGCAGATAGGAACAGAGCCCGACGCCTTCCCAGCCCAGGAACATCACCAGGTAGTTGCCGCCCAGCACAAGCATGAGCATGGCGAAGCAGAACAGGTTGAGATAGGCGAAGTAGCGGGCGAAGTCCGGCTCCTGCCCCATGTAGCCGATGCTGTAGAGGTGGATCAGCGTGGCCACGCCGCTGACGAAGAGCGCGTAGAGCAGCGAGAGCGGATCCAGCAAAAGAGTCCAGTCCACGGCCAGGCTGCCCGAGTGGAACCAGCTGGCATAGGTGAAGCTCAAGGAGCGGGCGTCCGCGGGCAGGTTCTGGAACTGCAGGAAGATCAGCAGGGCGGTGACGAAACTGCCGGCGATGGCCGCCGTGGCCAGGGCACCGGCCACTTTGACATTGGTATAACGGCCCAGCAGCCCGTTGAGCAGCGCGCCCAGCAAGGGCAGCAGCGGAATCAGGGCCAGGGCCAGCGCGTAGTGGAAGCCGTCGTGCATCAGCGCCCTTCCTCCGGTTGTGACGGGACCAGGCGCAGGTGTTCCAAACTCGTGCTGCCGTGCCAGCGGTAGAGCAGCACCACGATGGCCAGGCCCAGGGCCACCTCGGCGGCGGCCACGGTCATGCTGAAGAAGGCGAAGGCCTGGCCGTCCAGCCCGCCGCCCTGGCGGCTGAAGGCCACCAGCAGCAGGTTGGCCGAGTTGAGCATCAGCTCGATGCACATCAGCACGATCAAGACGTTGCGGCGTACCAGCACACCGGTCAGGCCCAGCCCGAACAGCAGCACGCTGAGCAGCAGGTAGTGGTTGAGTTCGGGCATCAGGCCTCCTCGTCCGTCGCCGTGGCCCCGGGCTCCCCGGCGCGGCGGGTGAGCGCCACGGCGCCCACCAGGGCGGCCAGCAGCAGCACGCTGGTCAGTTCAAAGGGATAGACCCAGCGCCGGAACAGCTCGGCGCCGAAGGCCTCCACCGTGCCGTCCTGGGGCAGGCCGGCGGCGGGCAGCCAGTCGGCCCCGGCGCGGAACAGGCCGCTCAGCGCCAGCAGGGCCGCCGCGCCGCTCAGGGCGTAGAACCAGCGCCCGGCGGGCAGCCGGCGCGCCTGCAGCACGTCCTTGCGCAGGTTGAGCAGCATGATCACGAACAGGAAGAGCACGATCACGGCGCCGCCGTAGACGATCAGTTGGACGGCGGCAAGGAAGGGCGCCTGGAGCAGCATGTAGTGGCCGGCGATGGAGACCATCACCGTGAGCAGGCCCAGCACCGAGTCCACCGGACTGCGGCGCAACACCACCCACAAACCGCCCCCCAGCGTGAGCAGGGACAGCAGGATGAAGAGCAGGGGTCGCACAGATCCTCCAGGCAAGGGAGGCCCACGACAGTCCTAGGCGTGGACCAGGGCCTCGAATTCGTTGCGGAACTTGCTGATCCCCGACTTCACCGGCCCGGTGGCCGCGTCCCCCAGCGCGCAGATGGTGCGGAAGGAGACGTGCTGGCAGATGTCCAGCAGGAGGTCCAGGTCGCCGGATTTGCCCCGGCCCGCCAGCACGCGCTCCAGGATGGCGTGCATCCAATGGGTGCCTTCCCGGCAGGGCGTGCACTGGCCGCAGCTCTCGTGGGCGTAGAAGTGGGCCAGGTTGCGCACCACCTCGGGCACGCTCACCGTCTCGTCCAGCACGATCACGGCGCCGGAGCCCAGCATGGTGCCGTGCTCCAGGCAGCTCTCGTAGTCCAGCTTCAGGGTGGCGGCCTCGGCGGCGGTGAGCATGGGGACGGACGAGCCGCCCGGGATGAGCACCTTCAGTCGCCGTCCGCCCTTCATGCCGCCACAATCCTCGTCCAGCAGCTGCTGGAAAGGCGTGCCCAGCCGCACCTCGTAGACGCCCGGGCGCTCCACGTGCCCCGAGACGCTGAACAGCTTGGTGCCCGGGGACTTCTCCGTGCCCAGGGCGCGGTACCAGTCCGCCCCGTGGCCCACGATGGGCGGCACGGCGGCCAGGGTTTCCACGTTGTTGATGATGGTCGGGCAGCCGTAGAGGCCCACCACCGCCGGGAAGGGCGGCTTGGTGCGCGGCAGGCCGCGCCGGCCCTCCAGCGAGTTGAGCAGGGCCGTCTCCTCGCCGCAGATGTAGGCGCCGGCGCCCATGTGCACGTGCAGGTCCACGTCCAGCCCGCGGCCCAGGATGTCCCGGCCCAGCAGGCCCGCCCCGCGCGCCTCGTCCAGGGCGCGGTTCACGGCGGCGGCCTCCTCGAGGAATTCGCCGCGGATGTAGATGTAGCCCGTCTTCGCGCCGATGGCGAAACAGGTCAGCAGCATGCCTTCGATCAGCTGGTGGGGCGCGTAGCGCAGCAGGTCCCGGTCCTTGAAGGTGCCGGGCTCGCCCTCGTCGGCGTTGCAGACCAGGTAGACGGGCTTCTCCGTCTGCTTGGGCAGGAAACCCCACTTCATCCCGGTGGGGAAGCCGGCGCCCCCGCGGCCGCGCAGGCCCGAGGCCTTGACCACGGCGGCGACCTCGGCGGGCTGCAGGCGGTCCAGCGCGCTCTTCAGGCTCTGGTAGCCGCCGTCCTCGAGGTAGGCGTCCAGGCTGGCGCGGGTCTTGGATTGCAGGGCGGGGAAGCAGATGAACTCAGCCATGGACCGGGCCTCCGGCGGCGGCCGCCGTCCCACCGGGCGGCGCGACGAGGGGCGCCTCGAGTCCTTCCAGCTTGTCCAGCAGCACTTTCAAGCCCGGCACGGTCAGCCCCTCGTGATAGACGCCGTTGATCAGCAGCACGGGACCCGTCCCGCAGGAGGCCAGGCATTCCACCTCCTCCAGCGTGAACAGGCCGCGCGGATCCGTGCCCGCATGGGCCTCGCCCAGTTGCAGGCGCGTGCGCAGGTAGTCGAGGATCTCATGGCCGCCCAGCACGTGGCAGGAGAGCGTGCGGCAGACGCTGATCCGGTGGCGGCCCACCGGCTGGCGCTGGAACATGGTGTAGAAGCTCACCACGTCCGCCACGTGGATGCGCGGCAGCTCCAGCACGCGCGCCACCTCGTCCACGACCTCCGGGCTGACCCAGCCCAGACGGCCCTGCGCCAGGTGCAGCAACGGGATGGTGGCGCTCATGGGCTCGGGATAGCGGGCCAGGATCCGCTCGATCTCCTGACGCTCCTCCGCGGTGAAAGTGAAGGCCATGCCGGGGATCCGTTCAGTTGTGGAAAATTCAGCAGGCAAATCTATTGATCCCGTGCCGCGCCTCCAAGCTGCCGGCGCAGACGCTGCCCGTATGAGGCGCGGCGTGCGCGCCGCGCCTCCAAGCTGCTGGCACGGTCACTATCCCAATGGGCGCGCCGTGCGCGCCGCGCCTCCAAGCTGCCCGCCCATCACGTCGGTGGGCGCAAGCTACAAGCGCTCGCGGGTCTCCACCAGGACGGGCCGGCGGCCCCGGGTGTCCACGCGGGCCGCGGCCAGGCGCGGATCATGCTCGAAAACCAGCCAGCTGGAGCCGTCCCCGTGGCTCTGGTAGAGAGCCTGCTTCTCCTCCACCACGCTTAGGGGAAAGAGGTCGTAGCCCATCACCCAGGGCAGGGGCAGGTGCGCGGCCGTGGGCACCAGGTCCGCGCAGTGCACGAGGCCCGGACCCCCACCGCCGTCCAGCTCCACCAGCTGCATGCCCGGCGTGTGGCCGTCCACCACGCGCAGACTCAGGCCGGGGAAGAGTTCGCCCGGCCCCTCCAGCAGGTGCAGGTCCAGCCCGCGCAGCGGCTCCAGGTTCTCCTTCAAGTAGCTGGCCCGGTCGCGCAGGGTGGGCTGCAGGGCCCACTCCCACTGCCGGCGCTGCAGGTGGATGCGCGCGTTGGGCAGCGCGGGCACCCCGCGGCCGCCCTCCAGCCGGACAGCGCCCCCCGCGTGGTCGAAGTGCAGGTGGGTCAGCACCAGGTCGGTCACGTCCGCCGGCGCCAGGCCCTGCTCGGCCAGCAGTTCGTCCAGCGAGCGCCCCGCGTCGTCCAGGGCGAACATCTCGCGGAAGAGCGGGCCGTCCTTGTCGCCCACGCCGCAGTCCACCAGCACCGTGCGCGTGCCGTCCCGCACCAGCAGGCAGCGCAGGGCCAGCTCGATGCGGTTGAGGGCGTCCGGGGGCGCCTCGCGCTCCCAGACCACCCGCGGCACCACGCCGAACATCGCCCCGCCGTCCAGCCGAAAGCGGCCGAAGTCCAGGCTGCGCACGTCCCAGCGGCCGATCTGCATCAGGAGTTGTGATCCAGGAAGTGCTGGGCGTCCAGCGCGGCCATGCAGCCCGTGCCCGCCGCCGAGATGGCCTGGCGGTAGCGGCTGTCCGCCACGTCGCCGGCCGCGAACACGCCGGGCACGTTGGTGGCCGTGGTGCGGCCCTGGCAGAGCAGGTAGCCGGTCTCGTCCATCTCCAGCACGCCCTTGAAGAGCGCCGTGTTGGGCAGGTGGCCGATGGCCACGAAGGCGCCGTCCAGCTTGAGGACGCGCACGGCGCCGCTCACCGCGTGCTTGAGTTCCACGCCCTCCAGGCCGCCCTGGGCCGCGTCGCCCACGAAGGCCAGCGGGATCTCGTTCAGGGCGAACTCGATCTTCGGGTTCTTGCGGGCCTTCTCCACCATGATCGGCGAGGCGCGGAAGGCCTCGCGGCGGTGGATCAGCGTGACCTTGCTGGCGAAGTTGGTCAGGAAGCAGGCCTCCTCCATGGCGCTGTCGCCGCCGCCGATGACGCAGATCTCCTTGCCCTTGAAGAAGAAGCCGTCGCAGGTGGCGCAGGCGCTGACGCCGTAGCCCATCAGCTTGTCCTCCCCCGGGATGCCCAGCAGACGGGCCGTGGCGCCGGTGGCGACGATCAGCGAGTCGGTGGTCAGGGTCTGGCCGTCCACGTCCAGCGTGAAGGGCCGGCGGCTCAGGTCGACGGACTGCACGCTGCCCATCACGAACTCGGTGCCGAAGCGCTCCACCTGCTGGTGCAGGTTGTCGATCAGCTCCGGCCCCTGGATCCCGTGGGGGAAGCCGGGGAAGTTCTCCACCTCGGTGGTGATGGTGAGCTGGCCGCCGGGCTGCATGCCTTCGATGACCAGGGGGGCCAGGTTGGCGCGCGCGGCGTAGAGGGCGGCGGTCAGGCCGGCCGGGCCGCCTCCGATGATGAGCACCTTGCGGTGGCTGGACATGGGCGAATCTCCAAGGTTGTGCGTGGGTGGCGCCGCTGCGGGGCGGGTGCGGGAATATCGGGAAGGGTCGCGGCCGGGACAAGGAAGGCGCGGGGTCCTCGCCGCGCTCCCGCAGCCCCTTGTCGTGCCAGCGGGAGAAAATCCGTTGTTCCGCGCCGCGTCGAGCCCTATTTTGGGCCCACTTGTCTGCACACTTCATCCAATCCCATAAGAGGACCCGCCATGAGACTGCTGCTCGTTCTTTCCGTGTTGGGCGGCGTGCTGAGTGCCTCGGCCGGCCAGGCCGATCGGGCGCGCCACGCCAATCGGCCCCTCCAGGCGCCGCGTCCGGCCCAGAGCCTGGCCACGGGCGAGGAAGTCCTGCCCGACCTGGCCGTCAAGCAACCCGTCCTGCCCGTGCCGCGCACGGACATCACGGCCCAGGTGGGCTCCACGGCCTACGACTATCAGGGCAACGGCTCGCTGTCCAAGATGATCGCCGTCTCCTCCGACGGCGTGGCCCACGGCAGCTTCATGTATTCGCTGGCCACCGACCAGACCTGGGCCGACCGCCGCGTCAAGTCCTGGTGCGTCAACCCGGACCTCTCCGTCGTCGAGGCCCTGAACGTCTACGACGCCCGCGCCGGCTACACCACGGCGGCCTGCACGGGTCCCGAGGGCGAGACCCCCAACAGCACGGTGGTGGCCTTCCACACGGGCACCGACTCCTGGCTGGGCACGGACTTCTTCGGCTGCACGCACGCCTTCAACCTGCTCCAGTCGGGCACGGCCAAGTCCTGGCCCCACGTGGGCGTGGACGGCGACAACCGCCTGCACATGGTGGTCTATGACTCCGCCAACCCGCACATCTGGTACCGCGGCACGTCCGACGGCGCCGGCTGGGACGGCGCAGCCGTCCGCCTGACCTCCGACAGCCAGGCCCTGGGCGCCATCGCCGTGGGCAGCAAGATCAGCTCGCGCGCGGCCGTGCTCTTCCACCAGCGCACCGACGCCGAGGACATCCCCTACGACGGCGGCAGCGGCGTGATCGGCGTGCAGATCCACCACGACATCCTGGGCTACGTGGCCGACGACGGCGACATCTTCGGCCAGTACGAGGCGGGCGCGCTCCACAACTTCACGGACTACGGCCCGGACAGCGAGGTACCCTTCGGCCCCTACGGCAACCGCGCCTACTGCGACATCGACGGCCTCTTCGACCGCACGGAGAGCAACGACCTGCACGTGGTCTACTCCGGCGATCCCATGTGGACGGACACGCTGCACGTGATCTGGAACACGGAGATCGAGGACTCGCTCCAGGAAGTCTACTACCACTGGAGCCTGGGCCGCGGCCAGATCTGGCACTTCAACGCCGACCACGGCGAGTGGAGCCACGTGACGGGCCACAACAGCATCATCGACCCCAATGACCGCTGGCTGGACGGCGGCTCCTGGCGCATGCGCCAGGATCGGCCCAGCCTGGCCGTGGATCCCGAGACCGGCTACCTCTACTGCGCCTGGAGCCAGCGCATCGAGGGCGACCGCGCCGCCCCCGGCGAGTGGGGTTGCACCACGGCCACGCTGGACAGCATCGGCAACGCCGAGATCTTCATCGCCTGCTCGGCGGACAACGGCCTGACCTGGGGCGAGCCGGTCAACGTGACCAACACCAGCACGCCGGGCTGCGTCAACGACTGCCTGAGCGAGGACTGGATGTCCATGGCGGAAGTGGTCTCCGAGGGCAACCTGCACCTGACCTACGTCGAGGATCATTCCACCGGCGGCGTGGCCCAGTGCGAGGGCAACGCGGTGATCAACCCGATCATGTACATGCGCGTCCCGGTGGCCGACATCCCGCCGCACACGGGCACGCCCTGGGACGCCGCGGGCTGGGTGGGCCTGGCCCAGACCCAGCGCTGGTACGGCTGGTACAGCACGGCCTGGTGCGGCGAGGAAGCCGTGCTGGACAGCGTGAAGTGGGTGGATCCCATCCACCTCTTGAACGAGTCCCCGATGGACGTGCAGCTCTCCCACATCTCCTGGCACCACAGTAGCCTGGACCAGATCGGCACGCCGGAAGAGCAGGGCATCACCGAGGTCGGCCTGGAAGTCAGGACCGACGCGGGCTACGTGCCCATCAACGAGTGGACCGGCCTGCTGCCGGCCTGGCGCGGCACCAAGTTCAACGCCCACTTCGCCTACGCGGGCCTGACCAACTACGACGTGCTGATCGGCTTCCACTTCACCGACGAGCGGCCCTCGCTCTACTACCGGCTGGAGATGGTCAACGCCCTCCAGGGCGACGAGACCGAGCCCTGCACGGGCGTGGTGGAGATCCCCTGGGAGAACGTGGACCAGATGGAAGAGACCGTGCTGTTCGACTTCGAGGACGAGCTGCCCCCGGCGCAGCGTCCGGTGGAGTTCGGCCTGCTGCAGGCCTCGCCCAATCCCTTCAACCCCAGCACCCAGCTGCGCTACAGCCTGGACAGCGCCGGCCGGGTCAGCCTGAAGGTCTACAACGTGGCCGGCCAGCTGGTCGCCACGCTGGACGAGGGCTTCCGCGGCGCGGGCTGGCACCAGGCGCGCTTCGACGGCACGGGCCTGGCCTCGGGCGTCTACGTCTGCACGCTCGAGGCGGGCGGACGGACGGTGAGCCAGAAGCTGCTGCTTTCCAAGTAGCCGCTGATCAGCGTTGATTGAGGGGCAGGGAGTCGCGAGGCTCCCTGCCCTTTTTGCTGCCCGGGCCGCCCGCGCATGCGCAGCGACCCGCGCTTTTCATTGGCTTCGGCCAGACGGAACCTGATATTGGAGCCGACCTCAGCGGCGGCCGGGCCTGGTCGCCGGGTGACATCCCTTCATCCCAATACCTCAGGAGCCTCCATGCAGCGCCTTGTCCTTTGCTTCGTCCTGATCCTCGGCCTCGCCCTGGGCAGCGCCCAGGCGCAGGAGGGCCAGTTCTGCGCGCTGACCGGCGCCAGCGAGGGCGCCTGCCGCGCCGTGGCCAGCAATTGGAACACGGTCCTCATCGGGGCCGGCACCCAGCTCTCGATCCTCCATCACCTGCACGCCCCACAGGACACGCTGCTGCGCCAGGTCTCCCTGCACTTCCCCGATCTGGTCCTCGGCGTGGCCCTGGACGACACGCTGGCCTACGTGGCCGCAGGCCGCGGACTCTACCTCTACGGCATGAGCGACCCGGGCGAGCCGCGCCTTTTGAGCGTGCTGGACGTGGGCGACACGGTGCGCGACGTGGTGGTGGACGGCGACCGCGCCTACCTGGCGGCCAACTTCGCCGGCCTCTGCATCGTGGATGTCAGCGATCCCGTCCATCCGTTGCGGCTGGGCACGCTGCCCAGCCTGGAGGCCCAGGCCGTGGCGCTCCAGGGCCAGCTGGCCTACCTGGCGGACCGCGAGGCCGGCCTGCGCGTCATCGACGTCAGCGACCCCGCCCTGCCGCGGCAGACGGGCCACCTGCCCAGCCTGGACAAGACGCTGGACGTGATCGTGCGCGACAGCCTGGCCTTCGTGGCCGACGGCAGCGCGGGCCTGCGGGTGGTGAACCTGAGCAGCGGCACGCCCACTCCGCTGGGCCGCTACAACACGCGCGGCTACGCCGGCGGCCTGGCGCTGCTGGACAGCATGGTCTACGTGGCCGACGGCGACTCCGGCCTCTGCCTGGTCTCCGTGCTCTTCCCCCAGTGGCCGCACGAACTGGGCTTCGTGGACACCCCGGGCTTCGCCACGGCCCTCTGCCTGGAAGGCACGCTGGCCTACCTGGCCGATGACGGCGGCGGCCTGCGCGTGCTGGAACTGGGCAACCCGGCCTTCGCCGCCGAGGTGGACCGCTACGACGCGCCGGGCTACGCCCACGGCCTCTCGCGCCAGGGCAGCCAGGCGCTGGTGGCCGACGCCCTGGGCGGCCAGATCAGCTTGGTGGAGCTGGGGCCCTGGGAAGACCTGCCCACCCTGGCCTCCTTCACGCCGCTGGTGCCCAGCTGGAACGTCTCCTGGGACGGTGCGCTGGCCGTCACGGCGGCGGACACGGCCGGGCTGCGCGTGCTGGATCTGGTGGATCCTCTGCAACTGAGCGAGCTGGGCTTCCTGGACGACGACGTCAACGCCGAGTGGCAGGCCGCGCGGCTGGTGGACGGCGTGGTCCACGCCCTGCTCTACGTCCCGGCCACCCTGCAGGACCCGGAGTTCAGCGTCTGGGTGGCCATCGACCTGGCGGATCCCGCCGATCCGCAGGTGCTGGGCCTGCTGGAGCTGCCCGGCCACGCCTACGACATCACGGTGGTGGACAACCTGGATTACGTGGCCTGCGGCGAGATCGGCCTGGTGATCCTGGAGGCCGGCGCGCCGGCCTTCGCCGCGGTGCTGGGCTACCTGCCCACGCCGGGCGTGGCCCACGCGGTGGCCGTGGAGGGCGGGCTGGCCTGCGTGGCGGACGGCCTGGTGGGCCAGTTGCGCGTGGTGGATGTGACGGATCCGGAGCTGCCCGCCGTGCTGGGCGTGTTCCAGACGGGCACCTGGGTGGTGGACGTGGCCCTGCAGGACAGCATGGCTTTCGTGGCGGCCTACGATCTGGGCCTGCGGGTGGTGGACCTGCGCGACCCCAGCCTGCCGGTGGAACGGGGCTTCCTGGACACGCCGGGCCACGCTCTCGAGCTGGAACTGGACGGCGACGTGGTCTACCTGGCGGACTCGGAGGGCGGGCTGGCGCGCATCGGCTTTGACCGGGTGGCCGCGGCGGTGGGGGATGCGCCGGCCCAGCCCCGCGCCTTCGCGCTGGGCGAGGCGGTGCCCAATCCCTTCAATCCGCGCACCTCGCTGCCCTTCACGCTGGCGGCGCCCGAGCACGTGAGCCTGACCATCTACGACCTGCTGGGCCGCGAAGTGCGGCGGCTGGTGAACGGTCCGCTGCCGGCGGGCGCGCATCAGGTCACGCTGGACGCCGAAGGCCTGGCCAGCGGCGTGTACGTGGCCCGCTTGACGACTCCGCAGGGCTCGGAGAGCCGCAAGCTGCTGCTGCTCAAATAGGGTGCGCGCTTGAATTCGTGTTGATTCTGGGCAGGGGGCCGCTTGGCTTCCTGCCCTTTTTGCGGATGGTCAGGCCGGGGTAGGGTTTGGCGCGTGGCGGTGGTGGTTTGAACACGAAGTCTGGAAGGCTCGAAGAGGTGGGCGGTGGCCGGGGACTCTTCGGTGGATTTTACCACAGAGTCACAGAGGCACAGTGCATGGAGTGGCGAGGCGAAGCCCATTCCCTTCCCTCGCGCCCTCGCGGGGGAAGGCGCGACCCGGCGACGCCGGGGCGCGATGGGATGGGGGCTGCAACGGGTTGTCTGGCCGGGGCAGGGTTTGGCGCAGGGCCGCGGTGGTTTGAGCACGAAGTGTGGAAGGCTCGAAGAGCTAGGCGCTGGCCATTGGTCCGTCTCACCCGCTCGTCATCCCCCGGCTTGACCGGGGGATCCCCTGGCCAACGCGAGGCGAAGCCAATTCCCTTCCCTCGCGCCCCGCGGGGGAAGGCGCGACCCGGCAACGCCGGGGCGCGATGGGATGGGGGCTTCAACGGACGATGTGGCCGGGGTTGGGGTTTACGCATGGCCGCGCTGGTTTGAGCACGAAGTCTGGAAGGCTCGAAGTGGTGGGCGCCAGCCGTTGGTCCGACTCACCTGCTCGTCATCCCCCGGCTTGACCGGGGGATCCCCTGGCACAGGGCCTGTCATCCCAGCGAAAGCTGGGATCCCATGGGTAGGCAGGAGGAGTCTTCACCACAGAGACCCAGAGGCACAGCGCGGAATGGCGTGACGTAGCTTTATCGCCGTCCGCAAAGCTGACAGAATCAGAGAAAGTCCTTGCGCCAGCCAGCGGGGATTGCTCTCTTGAGTCCCGAATGGGCCGTTGGCGCGAATTCGTCCTGCCAAAGCGGCTTACTGGTTCACACAAAGGACCTGTCTAGTCGCGGAACGCTCCCCCCCACGCTCCGCTACGGGTTGATTCACGGCCTTTCGTCCCGGCCACCCAACAAGTTCTGGAGCCCCGCATGCCGCACCTTGTCCGTCGCCTCAGCGCCTTGGCCTTGCTGCTCACGGCCCTGACCTTCTCCACCAGCTGCATCGAGCACGAAGACGACCCCGCCTGCGACTTCCGCGGCCTGGCGTACACGGACTCCAGCGGAACCGTGCTGTTCACGGCCACCGGCGATCAGGACTGGTGCGTGGACACGCTGCAGACGCCGCTCCGGGACGCGCAGCTGCCCCCCGGCAGCAACGGCCTGGCCCCGGCCTGGCCCAACCCGGTGGAGGCGGATTCGGTCCACATCCTCTTCTCCCTGGCCCAGACCGGCCAGGTCCACCTGTGCCTCATCGCCACCACCTGCGACACGGTGGTCACGCTGGTGGACGGCCTGGTGGAGCAAGGCGCCCACGAAGTCATCTGGTCCCTGAAAGACGAGTTCGGCGTCCGCGTCCCCGCCGGGATCTATCGCTGCGCCTGGAGCTGCCCGGAACTGGATTGCGCGGGGGATATCTTGATCCCTTGAGAAAGGGAGATTGCGCGGGAAGGTGGCGCGGCCTGATTGGATGTTAGACACAATGCCATATGCATTGGGAGAATCATAACCGCTCGTCATAAGAGGTTTTGGAGGACTCGAGTTGCGAACAGTATATGCTGCCCAATTTCAGATTCAATGCTCGTCAGTTGACGAAGCAACGATTACACAAGAGAGCATCTCTTCGGCACTTGTCTCTTGGGTTGAAGGGAAATACCATCACGCCTGGCACACTGATGTGTCCGTACTGTTTGGTGGAACCGCTCTGGAGCCAATGTCTGGACACGAAGTGCGCGCGGAACAACAAGATGGTTCTGTAGGAGGTATGTTGACACTCGACTGGATTCATCCTGATGGTGAGGATCCCAGCGTCAATTGGAGCACATCATGGATCGTGGCGAGAGAGAATGACAGAATCGAGAGTTCTTGCGTAGTTAGGCTCGGATCGCGAGAATTTCGTATACGACCAACCAAACGTTACATTGTTGGAAGACCCAAACCACTTACCGCTATCATGCAACAATATCCATGCATGGTTGGCGAGTCCCAAATCCAAACACATGTCGGACGAGTGACTATTGACACCCTTGATCAATTTATCCAAGACTTGTTGTCAATAAAGAGATATCTTCCATTAATTCTCCTATCGCGTGATGCTTGGAGCGAGGAACCCGCAGTAGAGCCTGAACTCATTTTAAGACGCGTATTAGGACTTGCTAATGTTTTTATTATAGATAAACGAGCGTCTTTTGAATTAACTGGTGAACTTGGTCGTGCTTTATCTTGCTTTAACGGGGCAATTCGGGTTTATTGGCCGGGGTTCACGCGTAGTGCTGACCCAATGAACCATCCGCTCTTCTTATCGGAAAAACTTGAATACCATGCTAACAGAGGTGAAGCAATAGATGAGCATCTGTTTCGAGTTTTCTCAGGCATCGCTGCACTTCGGTTTTCAGAGGGACACCTCACAAAGCGAGTGCGGCAGGATCTGGACCTGAAACGAGTTGATCAAGATGCTGCCCTTCGAAATCAAGTTGCAGAACATCAGCTCAGCACAGCAACGTTGGAAGAGGAGCTATTGAAAAGCTGGGGTGCAGCAGACAAACTCAGAGCTGAGAGAGATGCAGCCCAATTCCGTGCAGCGGAGCTTGAGGAAGAGATTGCTCAACTAAAATTGAACCTTGCTGCCATATGGGAGTACCGGGGTGACACTGTAGTTGCAGAAGAAGGGCAACAAGCCACGCAGCAGGTTACATCTGTTGCAGACGCACTTCATAAGGCCGAGAAACAGTGGCTAGGAACACTTGAAATTTGGCAATCAGCAATTGAATCAGCTGAAAAATCAAATTTTTGCCGCCCAGATGAAGTGTTTGAAGCCTTAGATGCAATGAACCAATTGGCTGTTGCATGCGCAGTTGCAAAGAAGGGCGGACAATCTGTTGGACCTTGGGAGCAGTTTTTTGAATCAAGAGGAATCAAATACGCACCAACCGAGAGCCAAAACACCTTAAATATGTACGGTGACGAAAGACAATTCAAGAATAAAGGGCTTCGTAAACAAATGCTCCGACACCTAACGCTAGGTGGAGGTGACCGTAGCAATTGCCTCCAAATTTACTTTGATCTTGACGATAATACTGGTTTGATTCAAATAGGATATTGCGGCGTTCATCTTTCTTATTATGGGCAAAGAACCTAACGATAAACTCCAACATCAAACAAGACGCACGTTTCAACTTGTTCGTCGCGAAGTAGAGTGTTGAGGGTTCAGTGTTTGTGTCTAACACTTATGAGGTCTCCAGAGTCAAGGAAGCGTAGAGATTTCTTCCGAGTTCTTTTCGGTTCTTTGATGTGAAGGCATTGAGCGAATCCCGACTTGGTTTTACAATTGGGCGCAGGTCGAACCCGTCTAGGGACCTGCACCAAACACCTATCGAGGGTCACGAATCGGCGTTGTCGATCCGGCAAGAGCGGGTGTTCTTGGCGCCCTAGAAATCCATCGGTGCCCAAGTACCGGCCTTCTCACTGTTGGGGCTCGGCGGATGTCATCCAATCAGTTGCAGGCTCAGGGATAGGGCAGGATCCTATCCTCAACGCCTTCCGGCTATTGGATGGGCGGCCCGCCAATCACTGCTTGGGTTCGGGGAAGGCAAGCGCCGCGCTAGGCGCGTCGCGGCTGAAGCCACCGTTAACCGAACTCCCTATCAACCGGCTTGACTGAGAAGCCAAGGATTAAGGGTGAACATGAGGTTGTCCAGACTTGCACTCTTTCCGTTGTGCTTATGCACGCTTCTTAGTGCAATGCCTGGTCAGGCACAAGAGTCGGGCTCCATCATTGGCTGGGGTTATAGTGTCGTTGTAGAGCCGGACGCGCTGGAAGGACTCTTGACCATTGTAGCCGGTGGATCGCACAATCTGGGCCTCAAGGCTGACGGCTCCATCGTGGGCTGGGGTAGAAACGACAAAGGTCAGTGCAACATTCCCACTCCCAACGCGGATTTCGAGGCACTTGCAGCAGGTCTTTATCACAGTCTGGGCCTGAAGGCCAACGGCTCCATTATCGCCTGGGGATCGAATGAGTACCGCGCATGCAACGTCCCCTCCCCCAACGCGGATTTCGTGGCACTCTCAGCAGGCACTTATCACAGTCTGGGACTGAAGGCCAACGGCTCCATTTTGGCCTGGGGATTGAATGAATTTGGCGCATGCGACGTGCCATCCCCCAACACGGACTTCGTGGCACTTGCGGGGGGAGTGCTTCACAGTTTGGGTCTCAAGGCCGACGGCTCCATAGTCGCCTGGGGTGAAAACGGTGATGGTCAATGCGACGTACCTGCTCCCAACACGGACTTCGTGGCCCTTGCGGCGGGCGGTCGTCATAGCCTTGGTCTCAAGGCCGACGGCTCCATCGTGGCTTGGGGTGGAAACAGCTATGGCCAATGCAACGTCCCAGCCCCCAATGAGGGTTTTGTTGCCCTACTGACAGGCCTCCATCAAAATCTGGGCTTGAAAGCTGACGGCTCCATCATTGCCTGGGGCGATAATGGGTATGGCCAATGTGAAGTCCCCGAACCCAACACAGACTTCGCGGCCCTCGCTGCAGGCATTTATCACAGTCTGGGACTGAAAGCTGATGGCACTTTTATGGCCTGGGGTAATAACGACTATGGTCAATGCATCGTCCCCGCCCAAAACGCGGACTTCGTGGCGCTGGCTGCATTCGGATGGCACAGTATGGGCCTTAAGGCCGACAGCTCCATCCTGATTTGGGGCAAAAGTGGCGCTGACCTGAGCGACGTCCCCGCCCCCAATGAAGATTTCGTGGCTCTCGCAGCAGGCAGTTATCACAGACTGGGCCTCAAGGCCGACGGAGCTATCGTGGCTTGGGGCAGGAATAGCGAAGGCCAATGCGACGTCCCCACACCAAACGCGGACTTCGTTGCCCTCGCGGCGGGCGGCCTGCACAGTCTAGGCCTCACGACGGACGGTTCCATCATCGCGTGGGGTGACAATGGACATGGCCAATGTGAAGTCCCAGATCCCAACACAGATTTTTTGGCACTTGCGGCTGGCGACAACCACAGTCTGGGCTTCAAGGCCGACGGCACCCTCGTTGCCTGGGGTGAAAATGGTAGTGGACAATGCAACGTCCCCGCCCCCAATGTGGACTTCGTGGCACTTGCGGCGGGCAGTAATCACAGTCTGGGCCTTCACTCCGACGGTTCCATCGTCGCGTGGGGTGACAATGGACATGGCCAATGTGATGTCCCCGCCCCCAACATAGGCTTTGTGGCACTTGTGGCGGGCAGTAATCACAGTCTGGGTCTTCATGCCGACGGTTCCATCATCGCGTGGGGCGACAATGAGTATGGCCAGTGTGATGTTCCCGCCCCTAACGCAGACTTCGTGGCGCTCGCGACAGGCTGGTTTCACAGTTTGGGTATCAAGCGACCCGACTTGGTCGTTGATAAACCCCATGCCGGAGGCGCCCATGCTTCGAGCCTCGAGATCAACGGACTGACGCCCAACCCCTTCAACCCCAGCGCATGGCTCTCCTTCACGAAGCACACGGCCGGGCCCTTGACTCTTAAGGTCTTCGATGTCAGTGGCCGGTTGGTGTTGCGGCGGGAATTGGGCGAGTTTGCGCCAGGTAGGCACGAGGTACGCTGGGACGGGCGGAATTCGGCAGGGCGCAATGCTGCTTCCGGCCTGTATGTGTTGCAGTTGATAGACGCGCAGGGCGAATCCAGCACGGTCAAGGGGTTACTGCTGCGCTAGATATAGCCCAGCTTATTTTGTTGACTAACGTGAGTTTGCAGCCAATTTTGAGATTTGTAGCCTACGTTTGCAGACTTTTGGGAGAACAATTATGGCCATCCCGTTCGTTCCTCTCATGATGGCAGCCCTTGGCATGTTGTCCGCCGCCGGCGATCTAAAGAAAGCATGGTCTAAACCTCCAGCGGATTCACCCATTGAAAAGCGGGTTTCCGTCATTGAAGAACGAGAAGCGCAGCAAGCTCAATTAATTGAGAATATGGCGCTGCAAATCAACTCCTTGACTTCCGCCCTGCACGTGTTGTCAACCTACACGAAGATCGCTTTTGCCCTGGCTGCAGTGTCATTTCTAAGTGCTATCGTTACACTTTTCCTTGTACTAAAGTGAGTCATTTATCGATCAATCATCATGGATGGAAACATGGGTAGATAATGACAAGCGTCACGCCAATCGTGCTCCGGCAGAAGCAAGCGTTTGACTCAGGAATGAGACTCTCAGAATAGAGGCTTTAACAGATGGAACTTGAGTCATTTAATCCTCCTTACGTAGTCCGTTGGCGAACAAGAAGATTTGCGTCATCCTTAATCCCTTGTTACACTGAGTGGCATATTTCATACTATTTATATACTTCTATTTGCGGAAAATATATGCCGCCAAACATTTCGCATGATACGATATCTTTAGAGATAACCGATGACATTCATTTTGTTTCATGTTTCAAATGTTTCGAAATACTGAAATCAAGATTGATTAAAGAATACGATTCAACGGATCAGGTAAGAACTGAACTAACTAAAGAACCGGAGTTTTGTAAGTGCCCAGTGCCCAATTGTGGAAGGGAAGTTGAGTCAAGAAAGCTACATGCACACCTTTTTCATTCTCATGATGCAGTGATCTGCCTAATTGAAAACTGTGGATCCATCTTTTCAAAAGATGATATTGACTCACATATGAATGGTTTTCATAGTTTGATACGGTGTCCTTTTGAAGATTGCGACGATTTTATCGATTTCGACCTATTCAAAGAACATCTTTCTGATCACGGGTTCTTGAAACAATGATAAACTCAGTAATTCATCCAAGCCTGGGGATTATTTGACAATTAATTACGAAGCCTTTAAGAAACAAAGAAAGAAGGCGTGAGATGACCAATGCGCCCCACCTTCCCCTGAATGAAATCGGAGTTCCCCATGACCAACAAGTTCTTCCTCCCCGCCGCCACCTTCCTCTCCGGCTTCGGCCTCTGGCTGGCCTATCTGGCGTGGACGGAATGGAGCTGCGCCGTGGGCGAGCAGCCCGCGTGGTGGGGCGTGGGCGTCTGTCTGCTGGTGGGCGGCCTGGTGGTCTTCTCCGCGCGGGCCTGCAACCGGGCGGGTGGGCCGGTGCTGGGCAGCTACGTGCGCGGCGGGCTGCTGCTGGTGTTGGCGGCGCTCACGGTCTGGCGCATCGGCTGGCTGGCCGGCGGCGTGCTGGCGCTGGCGGCTCTTGGCGTGGGGTGTCTGGCCTGCGGCGCGGGCTGCCGGCCGGACGACTCCTCGACGAAATCCTGATCAGGAGACGGCGCATGCGGCCGATAGCTCGGTTCCAGTTGGGACTGCTCCTCTTGCTGATCCTGGCGCCCTGGGCCGCGGCCCAGGGCTGGGTGCGCACGTACGGCGGCCCGGGCGACCAGCGCGCCAACGCCCTCTGGGCCGGGCCGGACGGCCGCCTCACCTTCACGGGCCGAACCTGCGCCCCGGGCGATCAGCGCGGTGACTTGTGGGTCGTCCAGGTGGATTCCACGGGCCGCGAACTCTGGCAGCGGCGGCTGGGTACGCCCAAAGGCAATGAAGAAGGCTACGCCCTGGCGCCGCTGGGGGCGGAGGGCCTGCTGGTGGCGGGCTGCGGGTATCCAGGCAGCAAGAAAGAGGACAAAGGCCGCTCGCGAGCCAAGCGCCTGACGGGTCTGGTGCACGTCTTCTCCCCCACGGGCGAGCTGCGCTGGAGCCTGGAGCTGGAGCAGGTGGAATTGCAGGCGGCCTTGGCCCTGGAAGACGGCGTGCTGCTGGCGGGCTGCGAGCGGAGCGGCGCGGGCCACGCCTGGCTGGGCCTACTGGACCTGGAAGGCCGCTGGCGCTGGACGCGGAGCTACAGTTCGACGGACAGCACGCGCTTCGACGGTCTGGCCCGCCTCTCGGACTCGAGCTACGTGGCCGTGGGCAACTACCGCTCCGCCGGCACGGGGCCGCGCAGCGCCTGGTGCGTGGCCGTGGATGAAACTGGCGAACCGCTCTGGCAGGCCTTCAGCGGCACGCGCGACGACATCTTCCGGGCCGTGGCCGTCCACAACGGCGTGGTCAGCTGCGGAGGCGGCAGCAGCGACCACTTCTTCCTGGAGAACATTCCCGTCTACAACCAATTCCTGCTGCGCCTCAGCTCCGCGGGCCAGCCGCTGGACTCGCTGCGCGTGCCCACCCGGCGCTTCGAGCTGATCACGGCCCTCTGCGCAAACGACTCGCTGCTCGTGCAGGGAGGCTACAGCGCTGGCGATCCCCTGTCCACCCAGCCGTCACGCATCGGCGTGCACGTGCAGGCCCGGGGCGCCGGCTTCACCCCGCGCTGGGAGCGCAACCTGGACTACCTGGACTACGGCATGGGCAAGGCGCTGCTGGCGCTGCCTGACGGCTACGTGCTGGCGGGCCTGGCGCGCGTGGACCGCGCCGTCGACGCCGACGCGCTGTTGCTGCGCCTGGATGCGGCGGGCCGGGTGGATTCCACGCTCCCGCCGGCGGGGCCGCTGCGCTCGGAGCCCGAATGAGCGCCGCACGCCACCCGCTTTCCCACGTCGGCCAAGCGCTGCGCCGGCTGGTTTCCGCGGGAGTGGGGCTGGCCCTGCTGGGCGGCCTGGGCTGCGGACCCAGTCCACTCTACGACCTGCGGCCCCGCGCCGACGTGGATCTGCGCGTCCCCGCCGGGGCGGATTCCAGCGCCGGCCGGGCCGCCGGCCCGGGCGCCCTCCCCACCACCTTCTTTCTGGAAGGCCTGGAGTACTGCCGCGTGCGGGGCGACAGCACGGAGTGGATCGTGGCCTATGACCGCAACGATCACAAGCGGCTGAGCTTCGACATGGTCGTGGTCAACCGCGGCCGGAACGCCCGGCTGATCTCGCCCGCGGACGTCTCCCTTGTGCTCCCGGCGAATCAGAAGCAGGGCTCGTCGGAGCGGATCCTGGCGGCGCGGGATCCCGAACCCGAGCTGCTGCGGCTGGACTCCCAACTCTCGGAGGAGTCCAACCAGCGCACGCTGATGATGGCTTTTGAACTGGTGCAGATCGCGGGCGAACTGGCCGAGGACCTGACGCCGGCCCTGCGGCCGGACACCCCGGAGGGCCTGGCCGCCCAGGATGAACGCCACGCCGAGCAGCTGGCGGATCGCGAGGAGGCGCGGGCTTTCCATGAGGCCCACCAGAGCGGCCTGGAACAGAAGAAGCAGTGGTGGATCCGGCGCGCGCTGCGGGCCACCACCCTGCCACCGGGCGTGCCCTTGCGGGGCGTGGTGCTCTTTCCTCCCGCCGGCCCCGTGCAGCAGGTGCGACTGCGGCTGCGCTGTCAGGCGGGCGAGACCCTGGAACTCCCCTTCAGCAATCAACGGCCGGACAGCACCGGCCCATCGACCCCTTCAGACTAAGGAGCTGCGGCATGCTGCGCTGGATCATCGTGTGGGGAGTGGGCCTGGCGGCCCTGGGCGCGCCGCGGCTGGCGGCCGAGGAGCTGCCCAAGTTCGGCAAGGTCACGGCGGAGGAACTGCAGTTGACCAGCGTTCCGGAGGATCCGGAGGCCGACGCCGTCTGCTTGTTTGACCGGGGCGAGGCGCGGATCGTCCAGCGGGATCGGGGCTTCAAGGTCGAGACCTACCGCCAGGTGCGGATCAAGATCCTGACCGAGCGCGGCAAGGAGGCCGCCAGCGTACGCGTGCCCTTCTGGCACGAGGACCACCTCTTCGACGTGGACGCCTACTGCCTGGCCCCCGACGGCACCAAGACCCGCCTCAAGGCCGCCGACGTCCACGAGGAGCCGGGCGAGGAGTTCAAAAGCGTGCAGTTCGCCGTGCCCGGCGCCCAGGTGGGCTCCGTGCTGGAGTACCGCTACCAGCTCAACAGCGATCACGTGCGCACGCTGGACCCCTGGGAGTTCCGCGGCCCCTGGACCACGCTGCGCAGCCAGTTCTCGCTGGTGCTCTACCCGGGCTTCCGCTACAACATCCACCTGAAGAACATGCCGGAGCTCCAGCCCGAGGTGCGCGCCGTGCTGCTCACCGACGGCGGCAGCGGCAGCTGTCTGACCTGGACCGCGACCCGGCTGGCCCCCCTGCGGCCGGAGCCCCAACTGCGCAACCTGGTGGACCAGGGCTCGGCGCTGCTGGTGGAGCTGGTCTCCTACCAGGACGGCTACCAGTTCCTCGATTTCTCCAGTAGCTGGACCACCATCGTCAAGGAGTTCCAGGAGAACGAGCAGCGGCTGGACAAGCTGGGCGCCCGCCGGCTGGACGAGCTGCTGGCCGCCCACTGCCAGGGCTGCCCCACGGCCCGGGACACGCTGCTGGCCCTGCATGGCTTCGTCAGCCGCCGGCTGGCCTCCAGCCAGCGCGGGCGGATCTACGAGCGTGCGCCGCTGTCGCAGCTGCTGGAGCAGTCCGTGGGCACGGAGATCGAGAAGAACGTCTTGTTCTGCGACCTGCTGCGCCGGGCGGGCTACCCGGCGCGCCCGCTGCTAATCAGCACGCGCGACCACGGCACGGTCTGGGAGAACATGGTGGCGGCCTGGCAATTCAACCACCTGCTGGTCCAGCTCGAGCTGGACGGCCAGGCGCTGGTGCTGGACACGGCCTCGCCGCACTGCCCGCTGGACCTCTTGCCCGAAGACAAGCTGGTGGAGCGCGGCCTGCTGGTGGACGAGGGGGAGGGCCGCTTCCTGAGCCTGAAGCCGCCGGCCAGCATCAGCATGCTGCACGTCCAGAGCGAGGCCTGGTTGGACAGCCTGGGCGACCTGCACGCCAGCAGCCTGTTGCGCCACGAGGGCTACCACGCCCTGCGGGCCCGCGTGGCCCTGGAGCAACAGCCGGAGGCCGAGTTCGTCCAGGCCGCCCTGGCCGGCTGGTTCGGCCAGGCGGAGTGCGACTCCTTCCGCTTCGAGACGCGCGACTCCCCCGCCGAGCCGCTGCTGCTCAGCGTCCACTACCGGGTACCGGGCTTCGCCCAGCGCGCGGGCGGACAGTTCTACCTGCCCGTGCCGACGCTCAACCGCCTCAGCGCCAACCCCTTTCCCGACCCGGAGCGCCGCTACCCGGTGGACTTCCCCTGCCGCCTCACCTGGAGCGACGACCTGACCCTGCACTGGCCCGCGGGCTGGAGCCTGACGCAGACCCCGCCAGCGGCGCGCCTGCAGTGCGGGGGCCTGAAACTGCTGGCTGCCGCCGAGGCCGGCGCGCAATCGCTCCACATCCAGCGGCACTACCAGCAGACCCAGCTCAGCTACGGCGTGCTGGAATACCCCAAGCTGCGGCAGTTCTACGACCAGGTGGTGGCGGCGGACCAGGGCGGCCTCGTGCTGCAGCGCACGGCGGCCCGCTGATGGGTGCGGGCTGGGTGGTGTTCCTGCTGCTGGCGCTGGGGCTGACGCCGCTGGTCCACGCCGCGCCGGACGGCACGCCCGACGCCGTGATCCGCTCGGACCACAGCGAGTACGAGGTGCTGGACGACCAGCGGGCCGTGCTGCGCCGGCAGCTGGTCCTCGAACTGCGCAACGCGGCGGGCAGCCAGCGCCACGCCAGCTGGAGCACGTGGGAGGATTCCTTCCGCTCCTGCACGCGCTTCAAGGCGCAAATCCGCGATTCCAGCGGCCGCGTGGTGCAGCGCTTCGACAAGGGCGATCTGCACCGGGAGAGCGCCTCTGACGATCCCGCCCAGCACCGGGACGACGTGCTCGTCTGGGGGGATTTCCGCTGGGGCCGCTATCCGCACACCCTCGAGCTGGAGACGGAGATCGCGTTCCAGTCGCTGTTCTTCTGCCCGAGTTGGGACCCCCAGGCCGAGATCCCCGTCCAGGCGGCCAGCTTCACGCTGCTCAATCCGCGCCACCTGCCCTTCCGCACGCGGCTGCTGGGCTGCGCGCCGGACAGCGTGCAGACGGCCGACGCCGACAGCAGCCGGATCTGCTGGAGCCTGCGCGACCTGCCGCCCCGCCTGCGCGAGCCGGGCATGCCCGGCGAGGACCGCCAAACCCTGGGCCTGCGCCTGGTGCCCGACCGCTTCCAGCTGGGCGGCGTGGCCGGTTCCTTCGCCAGCTGGAGCACGCTGGCGAACTGGTTCCGCGAACTGGCCCGGGGTCGCGCGCAGCTCGACCCCGCCACTCGGCTCGCAGTGCGGGAGCAAGTGGCGGGCCTGGCCACGCCGCGCGAACAGGTGGCCGCGCTCTACTCCCACCTGCAGCGGCACACGCGCTACGTGTCCATCCAGCTCGGGGTGGGCGGCTGGCAGCCCCATTCGGCCCAGCACGTCCACGAGGTCCGCTACGGGGACTGCAAGGACCTGAGCTTCTACATGATCGCCCTGCTCGAGGCCGTGGACATCCCGGCCTGGCCGGCCCTGGTGCGCACGCGCGAGCGGGGCGCCCTGCGGCCGGACTTCCCCTCCAACGAATTCAACCACCTGATCGCCTGTGTGCCGCTGGGGGCGGACACACTCTGGCTGGAGTGCACGTCCGACGAGCTGGCGGCGGGGGAATTGCCGCCTTCCGACGAAGGCCTGCAGGTCCTATTGATCGGGGAGTCGGGCGGCGCGCTGGTGGGCACGCCCCAAAGCGCGGCGGACGCCAACCGCTGGATCGGCCAGCTGAGCGCGCAGCTGGAACCCACGGGCCGGGCCGCGCTGGCCGGCCGCCTGGAGGGACGCGGCCAACCCGCCCGGGTCCTGCGCGGCGCGCTGCGCCCCCTGCGCGCCGCCGAACGCGTGCGCTGGCTGCAGGACTGGTTGGAACCCTGCTTTCCCGGTCTGGAACTGCAGGCCGGACCCGAACTGACAGGAGCCGACGAAATCGGCCGACCGCTGGCGCTGGAGTTCCGCGCGGCCAGCGCCCACTGGGCCCAGCGGCTGGGTCCGCGCTGGCGCGTGGCGCCCTTTCGCCTGCAGGCCGTGCGGCGCGCGGAGCTGCCCGCGGCCGGGCCGCGCCGCTACGCCCTGGAGCTGGAATCCGCCTTTTGGCAGACGGACACCGTCCGCGTGGCGCTGCCGGCCGGCTACCGGCTGGAAGCCGCGCCCGAGTCCCGGGAGATTCGCTGGGCGCTGGGCAGCTACCGAGCCGACTATCAAGTGACAGAGGCGGGTCTGCTGGCCACGCGCGAGTACCGGCTGGAACAGCGGCGCATCCCGGCGGACGCTTACGAGGAATACCGGCGCTTTCTGCAGGCCGTTTGCCAGCAGGACGAGGCGGGCTTCATCCTCGCACCCGCGCAAGCGGCGGCGCCCTGAACCGGCTGCTATGCCCCGGCCGCACCCGTCAGCCCAGTTCCACGGGCAGCAGGCCGCCCAGGTTCAGGCCGTGGGCGTCGCCCGTCACCAGCAGGGCGCGGACCTCCACGCCGGCGGCCACGGCGCGGCGCAGGCCCGCCGCCCAGGCAGGATCGATGGCCGCCGCCGGGCGGAACCCGCGCAGCCCGGAGCGCTGGACCATCAGCAGCAGCAGGGCCCGGCCCCCCTCCTCCACAATGGCGCGTAGTTCGTCCAAGTGCTTCAGGCCGCGCACGCTCACGCTGTCCGGAAAGCCGGCCCAGCCGTCCTCCAGCCGAAGGGTGACGCTCTTCACCTCCACCCAGCAGACCGCCCCCGCCTCCGTCTGGCCGCGGAAGTCCAGCCGGCTGGCGCCCCGCCGGACCTCGGCCCGCCAGTTCCAGCCCGCGGCCAAGCCGGGCAGCAGGCCGGACTCCAGCGCCTCGCGGGCCATGGTGTTGGCACGCAAGGTGTTCACCACGATCCAGCCCGCGCCGTCGTGGATCAGCTCCAGGGTGTGGGGGAGTTTGCGCGTGGGGTTGGCGCTGTGGGAAAGCAGGACGGGCCAGCCGGGCCCCAGGCAGCTGAGCATGCTGCCGGAGTTGGGCACGTGGACGGTGAGGATGCGGCCGGAGGGCTCCTCCACGTCCGCCAGGAAGCGCTGGTAGCGGCGCAACAGGCGGGCGGGCTGCAGGGGCGGGTCGAAAATCACGGGGTTGTAACGGAGCCGCTGGTCTCCTCCAGCTCGTCCAGCAGGGCCACGGCCCGCCGGGCGTGCGGGATCACGATGCTGCCGCCCACCACCAGCGCCACCTCCAGCGCCTCCATCAGCTCCGCGGCCGTGTAGCCCAACTCGTGGCAGCGGATCAGGTGGTAGCGGATGCAGTCGTCGCAGCGCAGCACGGCGGAGGCCGTCAGGCCCAGCAGTTCCTTCTGCCGTGCCGGCAGCGCGCCGTCCTGGTAGCAAGCGTGGTCCACGGAGAGAAAGCGTTTGAGGTTGCGGCCGGAGCGGGCCTGCAGGCGCTCCTGCAGACCGGCGCGCTCCTGCTCGAAGGCGTCGCGCAGGGACATGGGAACCTCGTCAGTAGGTGCCGCTGATGTATTCGTGCAGGTAGCGGTTGGTGGCTTCGCTCTCCTCGAGCAGGGCGAAGATGATGTCGCCGATGGAGACGACGCCCTCCAGCTTGCCATCCGCGAAGACCGGCACGTGGCGGATGCGGTTGTGCACCATCAGGCCCATCAGGTACTGCAGGGAGTCGTCCGGCGTGGCGATCACCACCTCGCGGGTCATGATCTCCGCCACCGTCTGGTCGCGCAGCTTGCGCGCGTCCCCCAGCCCTCGGCGCAGCACGTCGCGTTCCGTGACGATGCCCGTCACCTGTTCGCCCTCCCGGACCAGCAGGGAGCCCACGCGATGCTCGATCATCCGGTCCAGCGCGGTCTGGACGCTCTCCTCCGGCCGCGTGGTCTGGACCTCGCGACCCTTCTGGTTCAGCAGATTGCGGACCTGCATGGCTTCCTCCTGGCTGGTGATGATGCTCCGAACAAGATATGGCTTGCGCGGCCGCCTGCGGTCTCCGGCGGGCGCCTGTTTCATCTTCCACAGGTCCGGTGATTTTTGCCCAGCTGGCGCGGGCCGCGCGTCCGCAGTGATCGGCCGCCCGCGCCGCGTTCCACCCGCGCCGGCCGACGGTCAAGTCCCGTTTCAGCAAGCCTTTCCCGAACCAGGCCTGGGGTCAACCAGCCCCTGGCCGGCGGAGCGCCGGCGGACGACGACCCGCCCCGTCACCCGCAGCCCCGGCCGGCCCCGCCCGGCGTGCACTTTCCGGGCGGGCAAGCTTTAGAACTTTGGAAGTTCTGCCGATAGACCGAGAGCGCGCAGCCAGGCCCCTGCCGGCCCGCGCCGAAACCTGCAACCCCATGTCCGCGAAACTCTTGTGTTTCCTGGATTTGTCTTGGCCGGGAGGTGATCGTGCACGCCACCACGCCCCAGTTCGTGCTGCTCTGCCAGCTTCTGGTGCAGTCCATGGAAGAAGTGCCCCCGGCGCGCCAGGAAGCCGAACGAGAAGCGATCCTCGAACGGTTGATGGGACATTTGATGCGCGAGGGCCTGGTCTTCGACCGCGCCTTCGCCGGCCGACTCTTCGACCAACTGGTGGCCGAAGAGCCCGCGGGCCTGCCCGGCGAGGCGCGCATCGACGAACTGCGCGAGAAGGTCCGGCGCCAGGAGTACTTCAACGAGGCCGTGCTCCAGACCGTGGGCGAACGCCTGCTCTGGGTGCTGGGCAACCAGCCCTGAGATCCCCACCAGCGAACACGCCAGCCGCCCACCCGGGCGGCTTTGCTTTTTCCAGCCCGCCCGGTCCTCCCCGGCGCTCCGTTTCACGGACAGCGGCCGATTGCTACGCTTGCAGCGCCGCAATTGAGTGGAATGGAATGCCATGCCCCCCCGCCTGAAGGCCTATCTGTGGATCGTGATCCTGCTGGGCCTGGGCGCCGGCGGCCTGGATCTGCGACTGCTGGCCCAGGAGAGCATCCCCCTGGCGGGCTGGCTGGAGCGGCTGGTCTGGTTCGGCCTGCTGCTGGGCGTCTCGCACTTCCCCATCGTCTCCCGCAGCGGCGGCGCCGTCTCCACCCTCAACAGCGCCCTGAACTACTGCCTGCTGCTCAGTTTCGGCGCGCCCTTCGCCGGGCCGGCCGTGGCGCTGAACTCGGTCTATCTCAACTTCATCCGCCGCCGGGCCATCTGGTACAAGGTGTTGTTCAACGCCGCCCAGATGCTGCTGGCGGTCAACCTGGCCCACCTGCTGTTCCGCTGGGCGGGCGGGCAGACCGGCCAGACCCCGGCGCTGGACCTGCCGCTCAGCTACCTGCAACTGGTGCTGCCCTTCGTGGGCGTGGTGAGCGCCAATCTGCTGCTGGTCAGCCTGGCCGTCCGGCTGGAGCGCGGCACGCCGCTGGGCCAGCAGATGCGCGCCAGCCACTACTTCGACCTGGGCGGCAACACCATCCTGCTCTATCTGGGCGCCCAGCTCTTCTACCTGAAGATCGAACTGGGCTGGCTGGGCGTGGCGCTGGCCACCGTGCCGCTGGTCTGGGTCCACACCTACCTGCGCCGCTACAACGAACTCAAGCTCGTCCACGCCCGGTTGGACGAGTCCAACCAGTCGCTGCGCGAGCGCGGCGAGGAGCTGGAGCGCGGCAACCGCGTGCTGGAGGACCTGAACCGCAACCTGGGCAGCCAGGGCGACCGGCTGCGCGCCCAGACCCAGGAGCTGGAGGCGGCCAACCAGCAGCTCCAGCAGATGAACGAGGACCTCCAGCACACCCGGCGCACCCTGGTCCGGGCGGAGAAGCTCAAGACCATGGGCCAGATGGCCGGCGGCGTGGCCCACGACTTCAACAACATCCTGGGCGCGATCATCGCCCGCTCCGAGCTGCTGCAACTGGAGGAGCTGCCCCCCGCCGTCCGCGACGGGCTGGCCAGCATCCACCGCAGCGCGCTGGACGGCGCCGCCGTGGTGCGGCGGATCCAGGACTTCTCCCGGGTGCGCGAGCAGCAGGACTTCGAGCGGCTGGACCTGAACGCACTGGTGGAGGATTCGCTGGAGATGACCCGCGCCTTGTGGCGCGACGGCGCGCACCGACTGGGCCTGACCTACGAGATCCGCCGGGACTGCCCGGCCCCCGTGGCCGCCTGGGGCAACGCGGCCGAGCTGCGCGAAGTGCTGCACAACCTGATCCTCAACGCCCTGGACGCCATGCCCGGCGGCGGCGTGCTGAGCATCTCCACCCGCAGCCGGGAGACCGGCGTGGAACTGGTGGTGACGGACACGGGCCAGGGGATGGGCCGGGACGTGCTGGAGCACATCTTCGACCCCTTCTTCACCACCAAGGGGCCGCGCGGCAACGGCCTGGGCCTCTCGGTCTGTTTCGGGATCATCGAGCGCCACCAGGGCGAGATCCGCGCCGAGAGCGAGCCCGGCCGGGGCAGCGCCTTCCGCATCACGCTGCCCGCGCCGCCGGCGGATTCCGTCGCTCCCGTGCCCGCCGCGCCCTCCACGCGCGAGACCCTCCAGGGCGGCCGGCCGCACACGGCCCTGGTGGTGGACGACGAGCCCGACGTGCGCGCCGTGCTGGTGGACACCCTGCGCCTGATGGGCCACGAGGTGCGCGAGGCCGCCTCGGCGCCCGAGGGCCTGGAGATCTGGCGCGAGCAACGCCCCGAGCTGGTCTTCACCGATCTGGGCATGCCAGGCATGAACGGCTGGGAGTTCACCGACCGCCTGCGCCAGGAAGCCGGCGAGCGCCAGCCGCTGGTGATCCTGGTCACCGGCTGGGGCGCGCAGATCAAGCAGGAGGACCTGCAGCGGCACGCCGTGGATCGCGTGCTGCCCAAGCCCTTCAAGCTCAAGGAGCTGGACCGCCTGCTGCGCCAGTTGGACGAGGCCGCGGCCGGCGAAGGCGCGGTTGGCCCAACCGGCGGCGGGGCAGTTGGCCCCGGCGGCGCGGGATTCTGATCTTGCCCGCGTGAACACACGTCCCGCACCCCCACCCTGGCACCAGTCCTGGTTCGACCAGGACTACCTGACCCTGTACCAGCACCGGGATCCCGGCGAGGCCGCGGCCTTCCTGGACCGGCTGGCGGGTTGCGGGCTGATTCCGCCGCCCGAGGCCTGCGGACCCGTGCTGGATCTGGCCTGCGGCGCCGCGCGGCACAGCCTGCTGCTCAGCGCCCGGGGCTACCGCGTGCTGGGGCTGGACTGGTCGCAGCCCCTGCTGCGGGCCGGGCTGGCCGCCCGGGCCGGGGCGCGTGAACCCGTGCTGCTGCGCGGGGATCTGGGCCGGCTGCCCTTCCGCCGCGGCGCGGGCCTGGTGCTCTCGCTCTTCACCAGCCTGGGCTATCTGGACGACGACGCGGCCAACGCGCGGGTCTGGGACGGCCTGCTGGCCCTGCCCCGGCCGGGCGGCCGGCTGGTGCTGGACACGCTCAATCCGGCCTGGCTGCGGGCCGGACTGGTGGCCGCGAGCGAGCGCCACGTGGGCGACTGGCGCGTGCTCGAACAGCGCCGCCTTCTGCCCGCCAGCAACCAGGTGGAAAAGACGATCCGCTTCGGTCCGCCCGGCGCCGAGCCGCGAGAGGTCGTGGAACGCGTCAAGCTCTACGGGCCGGATTGGTTCCGCGGGCCGGCGCGGGCCGCCGGGCTGCGCGAATTGGCCCACTGGGGCGACTTGGATGGCCGGCCCTGGCAGACGGACGCCCCGCGCAGCATCCTGGTCTGGGAGCGGGACGCATGAGCCTGCCCAGCGCCCTCAACGCCAGCCTGGCGCGACCCCTCTCCCCGGCGGGCCGGGAACGGCGGGCCGCGCTGGCCCCGCTGCTGGCGGCCCAGTGGGAATCCGCCCCCGACGCGGCGGAGGCCCGCGCCCTGGACCGCCTGGGGCACGCGGGCAGCCTGCTGGTCAGCGGCCAACAGGCCGGCCTGGCCCTGGGGACCTTCCTCTTGCTCAGCAAGTGCACGGCCCTGCTGGCCCTGGCGGACCGGGTGGAGGCCGCGGGCCACGCCCGACCGCTGACGGTCTTCTGGCTGGAAGGCAACGACCACGACTGGCGCGAGGCCGCCAGCCCCGGCCGACCGCTGCCCGAGGGCTGGAGCGCCCCGGCCCCGGCGGGCGCCGAGGGCCACCCGGTGAGCCGCATCGTGCCGGACACCGCCTGGTGGGCCGGGCAGCAGGCCGCCCTGGCGCCCGTGCTCGAGGGCCTGGACGAGCCGCTGGGCGACGGGCTGCGCGCGGCCCTGCGCGGCAGCCTGGTGGAGCACACCCGGCGCCTGCTGCGCGGGCTGTTCGCCGGCAGCGGCCTGCTGGTGCTGGATCCGGCGGACCCGGCCCTGCGCGCCCTGGCCGCCCCGTTCGCCCGGCGCCTGCAGGAGCACGCCGCCGGCCTGGGCGCCGACCTGCGCGCCCGGACGGACGAACTCAAGCGCCAGGGCCGCCGCACGCCCGTGGAGGTGGACGAGCGTCCGCCCTGGTTCACGGAGGACGAGGCCGGCCGGCGCCGGCGGGCCGAACCGGGCGAGAGCGTGCCGGCCGAGCGCTTCAGCCCCAACGTGCTGACCCGGCCCCTGCTCCAGGACTGGCTGCTGGAACCCGCCGCCGCCCTGCTGGGGCCCAGCGAGCTGGCCTACACGGCCCAGGCCGAGACAGCCCGCGCGCGACTGGAGCTGCCGGCCGTGCTGCCCCTGGCGCGACCCACCGTGCAGCTGATCCGCCGCGCCGACCACTCCGCGCTGCGCTCGGCCGGGCTGGATCCCTGGAATCCGCCCCAGCCCGGCCAGCCCTGGCCCGAGGAGCTGCTGCTGGGCCTGCCGGGCGGAAGCGAACTGGCCGCGCGCCTGGCGCTGCTGGAACAGGCCCGGGCGGAGATCGGCGGGCTCTGCGCCGCCGCCGGCCGTCCGGACCTCGAGCAGCTGGGCCGGCGCCAGGAGGCTCTGGCCGAGCAGATCCGCCAGGCCCTCTGGACGGCCCACAAGGCCGGGCACAAGGACACGCTGCGCCGCCTGCACGGGCTGGCGGCCTGGCAGGACGGGCCGGACTCGCCCCAGGAGCGGCGCCTGAACGCGCTGGCCCTGCTGGCGCGCCTGGGCGGTCCGGCCGTGTTGGCCGGCCTGCGCCGGGAGCTGGATCCGCTGGCGGCCGGCCAGCAGCGCTTCGTCTGCGACCCGATGGGCGGGGTGGAGCGGGAGTAGGGCGGGGTCGGGAAGGGCCTGCCGCCCAGGAGAAAGGGAAACACGCATGCTCGATCTGCTGGCCTTCGGGCCGCATCCGGACGACGTGGAGATCTGCGCCGCCGGCACCCTGCTCAAGGTCAAGGCGCGGGGGGGCCGGGTGGGGATCGTGGATCTCACCGCGGGCGAGATGGGCACGCGCGGCAGCCGCGAGATCCGCGCCGCCGAGACGGCGGAGGCCACGCGCCGGCTGGGGCTGGAGCTGCGGCGCTGCCTGGACCTGGGGGACGGCCGGCTGCGCGAGGGCCGCGAGCCCGAGCTGGCCGTGGTGCGCGTCCTGCGCGAGCTGCGCCCGACCGTGGTGCTGGCGCCCTGGGGCGTGGACGACCATCCGGACCACGAGCACGCCGCCCGGATCATCCGCAACGCCTGCTTCCAGTCCGGGATGGGCAAGGTGGAGACCGGCCAGCCGCCCCACCGGCCGCGGGCCATCCTCTCCTATCCGGGCCGGCGCGAGTTCACACCCAGTTTCGTGGTGGACATCACGCCCTGGTGGGACGAGCGCCTCCACGCGGCCCGCGCCTACAAGAGCCAGTTCCACGACCCGGCGAGCACGGAGCCCGCCACGGCCATCAGCTCGCCCGACTTCTGGCACTTCATCGAAGCCCGCGCCATGTATTACGGCCAGCTGATCGGCACGCGCTACGGCGAGGCCTTCTGGAGCGAGGGCACGCTGGAGATCGAGGATCCGCTGGCCCACTTCGCCCGCGGCGGCGGGCCCCAGCTGCCTTCCCGGAGCGCATCATGAAACGCATCGGCATCATCTGCTACCCCACCCAGGGCGGCAGCGGCATCGTGGCCACGGAACTGGGCCTGGAGCTGGCCAAGCTGGGCCACCAGGTGCATTTCATCAGCTACCGGCGGCCCTTCCGGTTGGACCGGATCTACCCCAACACGCACTTCCACCAGGTGGAGGTCAGCGAGTACCCGCTCTTCGAGTACCCGCCCTACAGCCTGGCGCTGACCTCGAAGATCGTCGACGTGGCCACGCGCTCGGGCCTGGATCTGGTGCACGCGCACTACGCCATCCCCCACGCGGCCAGCGCCTGGATGGCCCAGCAGATGCTCAGCGAGCGCCTGCCCGTGATCAGCACGCTCCACGGCACGGACATCACGCTGGTGGGCCAGGATCCGGGCTACCTGCCGGTGACGCGCTTCACGCTGGCGCACTGCCAGGCTTTGACGGCGGTGAGCGACTTCCTGGTGGCCGAGACGCACCGGGTCTTCGGGCCGGAACTGCAGATCCAGCGCATCCACAACTTCGTGGACACGGAGGAATTCCAGCCCCGCCGCCGGCCCGAGCTGCGCGCCTGTTTCGCGCTGCCTGGCGAGAAGATCCTGCTCCACGTCTCCAACTTCCGGTCCGTGAAGCGCATCCCCGATGTGCTGGCGATCTTCGCGCGGCTGGCGGCCGCCCACCCCGTCCGGCTGGTGCTGGCCGGGCTGGGCCCGGAGCGCAACGCGGCCAAGGAGCAGGCCCAGGAACTGGGGGTGGCCGAGCGCGTGCACTTCATCGGCAACCAGGAGTCCATCGTCGATTTGATGAGCGTGGCCGACCTCTACCTGCTGCCCTCGCAAACGGAGAGTTTCGGCCTGTCCGCGCTGGAGGCCATGAGCTGCGGCGTGCCCGTGCTGGCCAGCCGGGTGGGCGGCCTGCCCGAGCTGATCGACGACGGCGAGACCAGCTTCCTCTGCCCGCTGGGCGACGTGGAGGCCTTCGCCGAGCGGGGCGGACGCCTGCTGGCCGACCCGGCTTTGTATCACCGCATGTCCGCCGCCGCCCGGGCCGTGGCCGTGGAGCGCTTCGCCATCGAGCGCATCCTGCCGCAGTACCTGGAGGCCTACGAGCGCGTCCTCGCCTGAGCGGCGTGTGACACAGTTGACCGCGACGACCCGGTCCGCCGTGAGACAACGGCCGGCCGACCCAAGCAGGAGCGATTCGTGACCATCCAACCCCGCCTCTACAACGGCACGCGTGATCTGCTGCCCGCGGACATGCTGCCCCGGGAACGCGTGCTGGCGGAGTTCCGCCGCAGTTTCCAGCTCTTCGGCTTCGCCCCGGTGGAAACGCCGGCGCTGGAGTACCTGGAGATCTTGACCGGCAAGTACGGCGACGACGAGGCCCAGCTCCTCTACCGGCTGGACTACCGCAACGACGACCCGGCCCGCCGGCTGGCCCTGCGCTACGACCTGACCGTGCCGCTGGCCCGGCTGGTGGCCCTGCATCCCGAGCTGCCCCTGCCCTTCAAGCGCTACCAGCTGCAGCCCGTCTGGCGCGCCGACCGGCCCCAGCCGCACCAGGGCCGCTACCGCGAGTTCATGCAGTGCGACCTGGACACCGTCGGTTCCACCAGCTTGTCCGCCGACGCCGAGATCGTGGCCGTCTGCGCCGATCTGCTGGGCAAGCTGGAGCTGCCGGGCTTCGTGATCCGCCTGAACCACCGCCGCCTGCTGGGCGCCATCGTGGAATTGGCCGGGCTGGACGCCGACCAGGAAGCCGCGGTTTGCGGCGCCGTGGACAAGCTGGACAAGGTGGGCCTGGAGGGCGTGCGCAAAGAACTGGGCCAGCGCGGCCTGGCCGAGGCGGCCGTCGCCCGCGTGCTGGAGCTCATCACCCTGCCGGTGGACTTCGCCGACCCGGCGGCCCTGGCCGCGCGGCTGGCCGACCATCCCGCCGGCCGGCAGGCCCTGGACGAACTGCGCGAACTGCACGCCCAGTTGTTGACCCTGGGCGTGGCCGGCGCCCACCTCAAGCTTGACCTGACCCTGGCCCGCGGCCTGTCCTACTATACGGGCCCGATCTTCGAGACTGTGCTGCCCGCCCTGCCGCACATGGGCAGCCTGATGGGCGGCGGGCGCTACGACGGCCTGGTGGGCATGTTCCTGGGCCGCGACCTGCCCGCCGTGGGCGCCACCCTGGGGCTGGACCGGATCCTCACCGCCCTGGCCCAGTTGCGGCCGGGCCTGGCGGAGCGGACGCCCACGCGCGTGCTGGTCAGCCGCAGTTTCCCGGAGACCGACGCCCTGGCCCTTCAGCTCGCTGCGCGGCTGCGCGGGGCCGGCGTGCCCACAGAGATCGCCCTGGAGCCCGGCAAGCTCAAGAAGCAACTGGCCTACGCGGACAAGAAGGGCATCCCCTGGGTGCTGGTGTTGGGTCCCGACGAGGCCGCCCAGGGCCAGGTCTCCGCGCGCGACATGCGCGGCGGCCGCCAGCAGACCCTGAGCCTGGCCGGGCTGGAGGCGGATCCCGGGCGCTGGGAACCCACGGCGGGTGCCCCGGCTTGAGCGCCCCTCCGGATCCCGTTTTCAGGGCGTCGACCGGCCCGGGCTCAAGTCCGGCCGATCGGCTGCCGAAAAGAGACGAATCCCGCTTTCCCGGCAACGGGATTCCGCCACCCAAGGCGACCCCCCGGCGGGAGGAAGTCCCGCTCCAGCACCGGATCCGGGGCTTTGAAGAAAGCTGGGGCCGGGGTCAAAAGGTTTGGACAACGAGGGTCAAGTCCTAACTTTGCGCAGCCATTTCGAGGGTCGGAGTGGCCGACCCGAACTACACAGCCATGACATGTTCGAACATACGAGGTCAAGACACCGGACGGTATGTCGCTCGAGTGAGGATTCCGTTACCTGGCGCGCGCGCCCAGGAGGGTCGGCTTCGTGAAGCAAGGGAGAGTCCGATGAAGAAACTGCTGGTCGCCGGACTGGTACTGACGGTGGCAGGCAGCGCGCTGGCGGCAACGCCCCAGCCCAGCCTGGACCGCGAGCACCAGAAGCCGGTCAAGAAAAATCTGTCTTCCAGCCTGGTGCGGCACACCGCTCCGGCCCAGCCGCTCACCACGGGCACGCTGGGACGGACGGCTCCGGCCCGTCCCGCGAAGGAAGGCGGACCGGTCGTCACGCCCCTCAACGCGCAGGTCCTGCTGGGCGACTCCCCGAGCTACCCCTCGGCCGCCCACGCGGAATACGCGCACTTGAAGGCCAACAACCTGCCCATCCCGGCCTCCCTGATCCGCGAAGTCTTCGGGGCTCCCGCCCAGGGCGGCGGACAGCGCCAGGGTGGCGAGACCTGGGCCTCCGCCGTGGCCATCACCTTCCAGGCGGGCGGCACCTACACCGACAGCGGCACCACCGTCGGCTCGGTCAACGATGTGCCCACCGGCCAGATCGCCCCGGGCCTGTGCAACACCAGCTTCTTCTCCACCAGCAGCTTCGGCGGCGGGGACGTGTTCTACACCTTCACGCTGCCCGGCAGCTACGAGGTGGATGCCAGCACGTGCAACGCGGCCAGCTACGACAGCTGCCTGGGCATCTTCGACGCGGAGCACAACCTGGTGGCCGTGAACGACGACGGCGCGGGTTGCTCGGGCTTCAGCAGCATCATCGATCCCTGCTGCCTGGAAGCCGGCACCTATTACGTGGTGGTGGACGGCTACGGCACCGCCAACGGCACCTACGACCTGACGGTGAATTTCAGCGCCACCACGTGCTCCGCGGGCTGCCCGCCCATCGAGTGCGACGGCACGGCCGAGGTCGAGCCCAACAACGGCCCGATCGATTTCGGCGGCAACGATGACTTCGGCGCCATCGAGTGCGGCGAGACCATCTGCGGCACGACCTTCACCGACGACGCGGCCCAGACGCGCGACACCGACTGGTACGAGATCCTCATCACCGAGAACAGCATCCTGACGATCAACAGCGAAGTCGAGCTCTTCGACCCGCTGATCTTCGTGCTGAACTCGAACTATGACATCGAGTACCAGGCGAACAACTTCAGCTGGTGCGAGGGCGAGAGCCTGACCACCGACTGCATGTTCCCCGGCACCTACTACATCTGGATGGGCCATTCGGGCTTCACGGGCGTGCCCGAGGAAGTCGGCTACAGCCTGAGCGTCTCCTGCGAGACCTGCACCATCGACGATCCCTGCGCGGATCCCGTGCAGCTGAGCTGCGGCGACAGCATCACGGGCACCACGGTGGACGGCTACGATTACGTCGGCAACCCCGCCCTGGACAAGTTCTTCGAAGTGACCATCGACCAGGATGGTCCGATCACCTTCTCCCTGTGCACGGCCACCGACTATGACAGCTATCTGCGCATCTACGACGGCTGCCCGGTCAGCGGCGGCACGGAGATCGCCTTCAACGACGACGCTTGCGGCCTGGCCTCCGAGATCACGACGATCCTGACCGCCGGCACCTACTGGGTGGTGGTGGAAGGCTACAGCGAGGGCGTCGGCAACTTCTCGCTGGACATCATCTGCAGCACCTGCGGCGAGATCACCTGCAATGGCGACGACGAGGGTGAGCCCAACAACGGTCCCGCCGACTTCGGCGGCGACGACACCTACGGCTCCATCGAGTGCGGCATCGCCTCCACCGTCTGCGGCACCACCTGGGCCGACGCGGACACGCGCGACACCGACTGGTTCGAACTGCTGCTGCTGGAACCCTCCGTCTTGACGATCACCTCCGAGGCCGAGCTCTTCGACCCGCTGATGTTCGTCCTGGACGACGCCTACAACATCATGTTCACGGCTGACGAGATGGGCTTCTGCGAGGGTGAGACCATCACCACCGACTGCCTGCCCGCCGGCACCTACTATCTGTGGATGGGTCACAACGCGTTCGCCGGCGTGCCCGACGAAGTGGACTACTCCCTGACCCTGAGCTGCGAAGTCTGCGAGTGGCAGGATCCCTGCGAGAACGTCGTCGCCCTCGAGTGCGGTGAGACCGTCACCGGCGAGAGCGGCATGAGCGTGGGCAACTCCTGGGACACCTACTGCTTCGGCGGCGAAGACGGACCCGAAGTCCTGTTCGCCTGGGACCACACGGGCGGCTACATCGAGCTGACCCTGGCCAGCGACGCGGCCGAGGACCTGGACATGGCCCTGCTGGGATCCTGTGATCCCCTGGACTGCCTGGACATGCCCTATGCCGTCGGCTCCGAAGAAGTGATCACGGGCGTGTATCCCGCCGGCACCTACTACGTGGTGGTGGACGCCTACGGTTACACGGGTTCCGACTACTCCTTCGACCTGACCCTGTTCTGTGGCGCCGATCCCTGCGAGAACCTGCCCCCGGTGGACTGCCAGGGCACGGCCGAGGTCGAGCCCAACGAGGGCTGGAACGACGAGAACGCCACCTACGGTGAGATCACCTGCGGCGAGACCGTCTGCGGCACCACCTGGGCCACGGGCGGCAACCGCGACCTGGACTGGTTCCACTTCACCCACACCGGTGGCGACATCGAAGTGACCACCCAGATCGGCATGTTCGACTGCATCCTGTTCCTCACCGATTTCGATCCCGCGGGCGCCATCATCGCCTCTGCCGACGCCAGCCCGATGTGCGTGGCCGAGACCATCACCTTCGCGGGCCTGGCCGCCGGTGAGTACCACCTGGTGATCGCGCACAACGATTTCGAAGGCGTGGACACGGATCAGGACTACGCCCTGACCCTGACCTGCCTGGGTGACCCCTGCGAAGGCCACGTGCCCGTCCAGTGTGATGGCACGGCCGAAGTCGAGCCCAACGAGGGTTGGAACGACGACAACGCCAGCTACAACGAGATCGCCGAAGACGAGACCGTCTGCGGCAGCGTCTGGGCCGACGGCGGCAGCCGCGACCTCGACTGGTATCGCTTCACGGTGCCCGGCGACGAGCCCATGAACGTGAGCCTGGTCGCGGAGATCGACGAGTTCGACGCCATCGTCTTCCTGCTGGACTACGAGCTGGACGGGGCCACCTACACGGCCGCCAACCAGAACGGTCCCTGCCAGGGCGAGACGATCAACTACGAGTGCCTGACCCCCGGCGACTACTACGCCGTGATCGCGCACACCGACTTCGAAGGCGTGCCCCTGGACCAGAACTACAGCCTGACGCTGACCATGGCCGCCTGCACGCCGGTTGATCCCTGCGAGGGCATCATCACCGGCACGTGGCCGACCGGTTACTACACCGTGACCAACCACAGCGCGCCGACCATGAACCACCACAACGCGGTGAACGGCTGCGACGGCATCAGCAGCGCGGGCTACGACCACCTGCACATGCTGACGCTGGCCGCCCCGGCGGACATCCGCTTCACCATGCAGGGCCAGGGCCTGGCCGACGAGTCGATCTACGTGCTGACGGACTGCAACTTCACTGAGAGCTGCATCGCCGGCATCGACGTGGGTTCCTCCGATGCGGCGCCCGAAGTCCTCGAGGTCGCGGACATGCCCGCCGGCACCTACTACTTCGTGGCCGACTACTGGGGCGCCTCCGAGACCCACGACTACTCGATGGAAGTGCGCAACCTGACCATCGCCGTGGATGAGAACGGCCAGCCCTTCGCCTTCGAGCTGCAGGGCGCCTTCCCGAACCCCTTCAACCCGACGACCACCATCCGCTGGACCCAGCCCGAGCTGATGCCCGCCAGCCTGGCCATCTACAACCTGGCCGGCCAGTTGGTGCAGCAGATCGATCTGGGCTACCGCGGCCCGGGCGTCCACAACTTCGTCTGGAATGCCTCCCAGCTGTCCAGCGGCGTGTATTTCACCTCGCTGACCACGGGCGGACAGACCCTGACCCAGAAGGTCGTCCTGCTGAAGTAATCCAGCCGGTCACCTGAATCGACGTTCCTGGAAGGCCCCCACGCGGGGGCCTTCCTCTTTCTCCCCCAAGCTGACGAGTGGGGGGAAGAGCGCTTCCGGCCAGATTTCCCTCGGCCTTTTGCCCCGCTCTTGGTACATACCTGCACTTGCCACACAGACCCAACGGGAGGACCCATGTACCTGCCTCGACTTGTCGTACCCATCGCACTCTGCCTGGGACTCGGGCTCAGCGCCCAGGCCGGGCTGCGCGACGAACTGCGCACCCGCTGCAAGACCGACGCCGACGTGGAGCGCATGCTGCACGAGCACTTCGCCCCCTGGGCGGAGCAAGCCGACTTCATGAGCCCCGATCTGGCCCGCTACCTGGTCCTCAAGCACGAGGGCGCGGCCCTGCCGGCGGACCTGCAGGCCCGGCTCTTCCCGCCCGCGGAGGGCGGCACGCGCCAGGGCGGCGAAACCCCGGCGGAGGCCACCCAGATCGACGGCATCCCCTACAACGACACGGGAACCACCGTGGGCTACGTCAATGAGGAAGGCACTTCCTACGGCAGCCCGGACGTCTTCTACAGCTTCACGCTGGAGCAGATCTCCTTCATCACCATCTCGCTCTGCGGCGGCACCAGCTACGACAGCGCGCTGGAGGTCTTCGAGAACGCCGACGGCGCCCTGGGCACCAGCCTCTACGTCAACGACGACGCCTGCGGCCTGCAGTCCCAGCTGACCGAGATCAGCCTGCCCGCCGGCGACTACTTCCTGGCCGTGGACGGCTTCAGCTCCGCCAGCCAGGGCACCTACACGCTGGACATCACCGAAGTCGGCAACCCCTGCGAGGGCTACAACGACGCCGTGGTGGAGTTCGCAGCTCCGGGCACGCTGTCGGGCAGCAACGTGGGCGCCACGGACGTCTACGGCGGCGACGGCGGCGACGCGGGCATCACGCTGACCATCCCCAGCTCCGGGCTCTGGAACCTGGACGCCTGCCAGGCGGGCTCCAGTTACGATCTGGTGTTGAACCTCTTCACCGACAACCCGTGTGAAGGAGGCACGCTGATCGCCTCCGCCGGCTGGTCGGACTGCCAGCTCCCCTGGGGCGCGGCCCGCCTGAACGAAATCAACCTGGAGGCGGGCACCTACCACCTGATGGTCTCCGACGACTGGACCGCCACGGGCACCTTCGAGATCGTCATCGAGCCCACGCCCCCGCGGCCCACCACGGGCGGCCCGGACGAGATGGGCTACGTCTGGACCAACAGCCTGGATCCCAACGGCCCGGAATTCGAGTGGGTCGACATCAGCGCGACCGGCACGGACGTGACCCTCTCGGACGACAGTTTCGGCGGCCCCTTCGACATGGGCATCGACTTCCCCTTCTACGAGGACACCTACACCCAGTGCTGGATCGGCTCCAACGGCTACGTGAGTTTCACCCAGGGCTACAGCAGCCTGGGCGCCCAGCCCTTCCCCACCCCGGCGGACGGCTGGAGCCCGGACAACTTCATCGCGCCCTTCTGGGATGATCTCTGGCCCGTGACCCCGGGCTCCGTGCGCTACCTGTCCGACCCGGACAACGAGCGCTTCATCGTGCAGTTCACGGACGTGCCCGGCTGCTGCAGCGACACCAACCCGCGCCACACCTTCCAGGTGATCCTCTACGGCAGCGGCGACTATCTGGTCCAGTACCAGGACATGGGCGAGGGCGACCTGCTCTCCTTCAGCGTGGGCCAGGAGAACACGGACGGGACCATCGGCCTGCAGTACCGCTATCACAGCGACGGCGGCGTGGTGACCGACGGCGTGGCCTTCTTCGTGGACGCCCTGGAAGGCGACTTCCGCCCGCCCGTGGTCTCCCTGCAAGACCTGCCCTCCGACGTGGAAACCGAGCTGCCCGGCGACTATCCGGTGACGGCCACGGTGACCGACGAGACCGGCCTTGAGAGCGTGACCCTGCTCTACACGGTCAACGGCGGCACCGAGTTGAGCGTGGCCATGAGCCAGGGCGCGAACAGCCTCTGGAGCGGGGCCATCCCGCACCAGCCGGAAAACAGCCTGGTGAGTTGGTGGCTGGTGGCCGTGGACGCCACGGAGCTGCACAACACACGCACCACCGCGCCGTTGGCCTTCGACGTGGTGAGCTACGCCACGGCGCCCCTCAACCTGAGCGCCTCCGACGGCCTGCAGACCGGCACCCTGATCACCTGGCTGCCTCCGCCCAACATCGAGCTGGTGACCCTGTTCGGCGCCGAGCTGCCGACCTCCGAGGACGAGGCCGTGGCCTTCCTGATGGAGACCCACGGGATGAGCAAGCTGGCGGCCGCGGGCGTCTGGCAGCGCTGGCTGCACGGCGGCGCGGAGCGCGAGTTCGAGAGCTTCCGGCTCTACCGCGACGACGAGCTGCTGGTGGAGACCACCGGCCTGGCCTTCACCGACTTCCTGAATTCGGGCAGCGAGGCGGACGTGGTCTACACCTACTCCGTCAGCGCCGTGTTCACGGCCGGCGAGTCCGACCGCTCCAACGAGGACCAGGGCTCCTGGTCCGAGGCACCCAGCAGCGGCGGGCCCGACGCCTTCGGCTACATCTGGCGCAGTTCGCTGAGCCCGGGCGGCCCCGCCTACGAGTGGACCGACATCAGCGGCACGGGCACCAACCTGGGCATCGCGGGCGACGACGTGGCCGCCACGGCCAGCCTGCCCTTCGAGTTCCCCTGGTACGGCAACTTCTACAGCAACCTCTGGGTCTCCTCCAACGGCTACGTGACCTTCCAGTCCACGGCGACGCCCTACTGGAACGGCGCCATCCCCGACCCCCTGCTGCCCAACGACGTGATCTTCGCCATGTGGGACGATCTCTACGTCGGGACCAACGGCAGCGCCGTCTACCAGTGGGACGACACGGCCAACGAGCGCACGATCTTCCAGTGGAACGACGTCACCCCGCTGGGCGGCAGCAATCCGCTGACCTTCCAGATCATCCTCAGCGCCAGCGGCCTGGCCGTGGTGCAGTACGAGGACATCTCGGAGACGGACGTGCTGGACGTCTCCGTGGGCACCGAGGACGCCACGGGCACCATTGGCCTGCAGGTGAACCGCGACGGCCAGGGCATGCCGATCATGGACGAACTGGCCCTGGTCTTCCTGCCGCCCTCCAACTGCGAACCCGTCGAGTGCGCGGGCACGGCCGAGGTCGAGCCCAACGAAGGCTGGAACGACAACAACGCCAGCTTCAACGTGATCCGCTGCGGGGACACGCGCTGCGGCACGGTGCTGGCCGACGGCACGAGCACGGACACCGACTGGTACCTCTACACCCACTTCGGCGGCAACATCACCGTCGCGCTGGACGTCTCCGACTTCAACGGCCGGGTCAGCCTGCGCGAGCACGCCGTGGACGGCGCGACGCTGGCCGCCGCGGGCAGCTTCCCGCGCTGCTTCGACGAGGCCTTCACGGTGAACGACCTGGCGGGCGGCGCGTACTACATCGTGGTTGAGCACGTGGGCGACCCCGACGTGCTGACGCCCCAGACCTACGGCCTCAGCCTGGTCTGCTCCGGCGATCCCTGCTCGGGCCACGTGCCCGTGGAGTGCGCCGGCACGCCCGAGGTGGAGCCCAACGAGGGCTGGAACGCCACGCCGCCCAACTCCAGCTACGGCGAGATCGCGCTGGGCGAGACGGTTTGCGGCACCACCTGGGCCAACGCCGGCCAGCGCGACATGGACTGGTTCCGCTTCACGCTGACGGAGCCCCGGACGATCCACCTGAGCTGCGAGGTGGACGCCTTCGACGCGGCCCTCTTCCTCACCGACCTGGATCCCGCCGGCTCCGTGTTGTCCGATGTGGACGACAACCTGGCCTGCGCGCCGGAGGCCCTGACCTATGAGAACCTCCCGGCGGGCCAGTACTTCGTGGTGATCGGCAACAACTCCTTCGACGGCGTGCCGGTCCCGCAGAACTACTCGCTGACGGTCAGCCTGGCGGGCGGTCCGGAAGACCCCTGCGACAACTACGTCGACATGGGCAACTTCCACGACATCGTCCAGATGAGCCGGCCGGCCCCCATGAACATCCATCACAACGGCACGGGCTGTCCGGGCGCCATCAACAGCCCGGGTCGCGACGAAGTAACGCGCCTGGTGCTCAGCCAGACCACGGACCTGCAGGTCACCCTGCAGGGAGACGGGAACGCCGACGAGGTGATCCTGCTGCTGGGCAACTGCGCGCAGCCCGAATCCAGCTGCGGCGCGGCCGTCAACGCCAACGGCGCCGGCCCCCAGGGCGAGACCCTGACCATGGCCAACGTGCCGGCGGGCGACTACTTCATCGTGGCCGACTTCGCGGGCCAGGACGAGACCCAGGGCTACCAGCTGACCATCATCGACATGGAGTCCAGCCTGGACGAAGGCCGGGAGCTCGCCTTCACGGTGGAGCCCAACTATCCCAATCCCTTCAACCCCAGCACCACCATCCACTGGACGCAGCCTGCGCTGGCGGCGGCCACGCTCACCGTGCACGACATGCGCGGCGCGCTGGTGGAGGAACTGGACCTGGGCGTGCGCGGCGCGGGTCGCCACCAGGTGACCTGGGACGCCACGCGCTTCGGCTCGGGCGTCTACTTCTGCACGCTCGCGGCGGGTGGGCAGTCCCACACCCTGAAGGCCGTGCTGCTCAAGTAAGCCGACCCAGACCAGCCGATTCTGAAACGGGGCCCCGCGGGGCCCCGTTTCTCTGTCCCTCCACGAAGTTCGCCGCCGGGCAACTTGCGCTCGGGGAATTGCCCGGCTCATCCTACATAGTGCCTGCCGGCCCGCCGGGACCGACGCAAGCCGGGAAACCGCGCTTTCGCCACCTCGCGGGCACTCAACGTCACACAAGCACCATGAGCCGAACAGCACAAGGAACCGCCATGCGATCAGGCCATCCTCTTCCCCATGTCCTCAGGGCGTCCCTCTGGGTCCCCCTGCTGCTGTCCGCCGGCCTCGCCCAGGCCGCCCAGACCCCGCCGCTGCGCCCCCTGCTGGAGGCCAAGGCGGCGCTGGGCCACCAAAGTCTGCCCGAGCTGGAGCGCGAGTACGCCTCCCGCCTGCCGGTGGACGCCGCCGCGCCGACGCCCGGACTCTTTGCCCCCGGCTCCGACGACGCGCTCTACGCGGAGTTGAAGGCCCAGGGCGCGCCCATCCCGGCCTGGCTGCAGGCGCGGCTCTTCCCGCTGGCCGGCCGCACCCAGCACGCCGAGCGCGACGGCGGCGACGGTCCGGACGACGCCACGCCCGTCCCCGACGTCAGCTGGGGCACCACCTGGACCGACACGGGCACCACCGTGGACAAGACGGACGTGCTGCTCAACCCGCTGCCCGCGCCGCCTGTCCAGTGCGACTTCGGCTACTTCCCGACCACGAGCTTCTCGGCCCCGGACGCCTGGTACCTGCTCGAGCTGGAGGAAGCCACCCAGGTGACCCTTAACAGCTGCCGGCCGGGCACCACCTACGACACGGCGCTGGCGATCCTGGACAGCGACCTGGTGCCCGTGGCCGCGGACGACGACATCCCCGTCTGCGACTTCGGCAGCTGGCGCTCCTACCTGGCCTGCTGCCTGGAGCCCGGCCAGTACTACGTGGTCGTCGACGGCTACAGCGTCGCGTCCACCGGGGACTATGAGCTGGACATGAGCTTCGCCGAGTGCCCGCCGGATCCCTGCATCGGCTACCAGGACGACACCGTCCAGGCCGAGCTGCCCGGCGTTCTGAGCGGCGACACCAGCGCGGGCTGGGACGTGCTGAACAACGACGGCCTGCGCGAGGTGGGCTTCGACATCGACGCGGGCCAGGGCGGGATCTTCACCTTCGACCCCTGCTCGGAGAACACCGTCTCCGATGTCCGCCTCTATCTCTACACGGCCAATCCCTGCGCGGGCGGCACGCTCGTGGCCTCCTCCACCTGGGGCTCGTGCACGCTGGGCAACCCCACCGCAGCCAGCCTGAGCAACCTTACCCTGGCCGCCGGCAGCTACCACCTGCTGGTTAGCAGCGGCGGCACGGAGGGCCCCTTCGAGCTCAACGTCTACACGCCCTGCGAGGGCTACAACGACCAAGTGGCGACCTTCACGGCCCCCGGCCTGCTGACGGGCACCACCAGTGACGGCGTGAACGTCTACTCGGGCCCGGGCCCGGATAAGGGCGTGGACGTCACGCTGCCCGCCGCGGGCTTCTGGGACTTCGACGCCTGCCAGGCCGGCACGGCCACCGACGTGGCCCTCTACCTGTTCAGCACCAACCCCTGCGAGGGCGGCGAGCTGCTGGCCCAGGCCGGCTGGTCCAACTGCCAGGTGCCCGCGGGCGCCGCGCGGCTGCGCGAGGTCTTCCTCGAGGCCGGCACCTACCACCTGATGGTCAGCCACACCTGGACCGGCTCGGGCGCCTTCGAGATCCAGGTCGCCCCCACGCCGGACCGGCCCACCCAGGGCGGACCGGACGAGCTGGGCTACACGTGGATCTCCAGCCTGGATCCCCAGGGTCCGGAGTACGGCTGGGTGGAGATCGCCGACACGGGCCAGCAACTGGCCTTGAGCGGGGATGACGGCGCCGTCAGCATCGAGCTGCCCTGGGCCTTCCCCTACTACGACTTCAACTACACGTCCGTGCAGGTCAGCACCAACGGCTACCTGGCCTTCACGGGACCGGCCACGCCCTACTGGAACGGCGCACTGCCCTCCAGCGAGACGCCCAACGACGCCATCTACGCGCTCTGGAACGACCTCTTCGTGCCCGGCGGCGAAAGCGGCGCCCTCTACACCTGGGACGACCCGGCCAACGGGCGCTTCATCGTCGAGTGGCACAACGTGCAGCGCCTGGGACAGACGGCGAACAACAGCTTCCAGATCATCCTCCACTCCGACGGCGCCATCGACGTGCAGTACCTGGAGCTGGATCCCACCGACCTTCACGGCGCCACGGCGGGCATCGAGAACGCCGACGGCAGCATCGGCCTGCTGGTGAACTACGACGGCGAGGGCGGCTTCCTGGGCAATGAGCTGCTCATCTCCTACGTGCCCCAGGAGGGCGACTTCCGCGCCCCCTGGATCACCCACGACGCGCCGCTCCAGGACACGGAGACCGAACTGCCCGGCGGCTACCCGATCACGGCGCAGATCACCGACGAGACCGGCGTGGCGCAGGCCCACGTGCTCTACGCGCTCAACGGCGGGGCCGAGCAGAGCGTGGCCATGACCCAGGGCGCCGGCGACAGCTGGACGGCCAGCATTCCCCACCAGCCGGCGGGTACGCAGGTCACCTACCGGCTGCGGGCCGTGGACGCCACCGAGGCGGCCAACACGCGCTTCACGCTCAACTGGGGCTTCTCCGTGGTGAGCTACCAGTGGCCGCCCTTCGGCCTGAGCGCCAGCGACGGCCTGCTCTCGCGCACCACGCTGAGCTGGTTCCACCCCGTCAACCCGGGCCTGCTGAGCGCCACCTTCGGCGCGGACTGGCCGCGCAGCGAGGCCGAGGCCGTCCAGCGCCTGATGCGCGAACAGGGCCAGTCCAAGGAACAGGCGCTGGCCACCTGGCAGGCGCTGACCCGGCCCGCCGAGCGCGAGTTCATCGTGTATCACGTCTACCGCGACGGCGAGCCCATCGCCGAGACCACGGAGTCCGTCTTCGAGGACAACGCGGGCCTGGGCAGCGAGATGGACGTGACCTACACCTACACGGTCACGGCGGAGTTCACGGCCGGCGAGTCCGCGGCCAGCAACGCGGACACGGGCTACTGGGGCAGCCCGCCCTCCTTCGGCGGTCCGGACGCCTTCGGCTACATGTGGATCAATTCCGAGAATCCCAGCGGCCCCGAGTTCGAGTGGGTGGACATCTCCGGCACGGGCACGCCCCTGGGCCTGACGGACGACTCCAACACCGGACCCATCGCCATCGGCTTCGACTTCCCCTTCTACGACCAGAGCTGGAGCGAGCTCTACGTGGGGTCCAACGGCTACGTGACCTTCGGCGCGGGCTTCACCAGCCTGAGCCCCCAGCCCTTCCCCACCCCCTCCGACGGTTGGAGCCCGGACAACCTGATCGCCATGTTCTGGGACGACCTCAATCCGGGCGCGGGGGGCACGGTCTACACGCGCTCCGAGCCCGAGCGCTTCATCGTGCAGTTCCAGGCCGTGCCGCCCTACGGCGGGGGCGGCGGGAGCTACACGTTCCAGCTGATCCTGAACGCCGGCGGCATCATCCAGGTCAACTACCTGGACATGAATGAGAACGACCTGGCCTGGGCCGGCGCGGGCATCGAGAATTCCACCGGGACCATCGGCCTGCAGTACTACTACCAGGGCGAAGGCGCGCTGATGGCCGACAACGTGGCGCTGATCTACACGCCCTCCCCCAGCTGCGGACCCGTGGAGTGCACGGGCACGCCGGAGACCGAGCCCAACGAGGGCTGGAACGACGGCAACGCCAGCTTCGACGTGATCCGCTGCTTCGACACGCGCTGCGGCACGGTGCTGGCCGACGGCACGAACACGGACACCGACTGGTACCTCTACACGCACTTCGGCGGGGACATCATCGCCCAGCTGCGGGTCTCCGAGTTCGACGGCCGGCTCAGCCTGCGCGAGTTCGCCCAGGGCGGCCAGGTGCTGGCCAGCGCCAACACCTTCCCGCGCTGCTTCAACGAGACCATCACCTTCCACGACCTGCCGGGCGGGGCCTACTACCTGGTGGTGGAGCACGACGGCGATCCCGACATCACGACGCCCCAGAGCTACGAGTTGAGCCTGACCTGCCTGGGCGACCCCTGCTCGGGCCACGTGCCTGTGGAGTGCGTCGGCACGCCCGAGGTGGAGCCCAACGAGGGCTGGAACGCCACGCCGCCCAACTCCAGCTACGGCGAGATCGCGCTGGGCGAGACGGTCTGCGGCACCACCTGGGCCAACGCCGGCCAGCGCGACATGGACTGGTTCCGCTTCACGCTGACGGAGCCCCGGACGATCCACCTGAGCTGCGCCGTGGACGCCCTCGACGCGGCCCTCTTCCTCACCGACCTGGATCCCGCCGGCTCCGTGCTGGCCAACGTGGACGACAACCTGGCCTGCGCGCCGGAGGAGCTGACCTATGAGAACCTGCCGGCGGGCCAGTACTTCGTGGTGATCGGCAACAACTCCTTCGACGGCGTGCCGGTCCCGCAGAACTACTCGCTGACCTTGGGCCTGGCGGGCGGACCCGAGGATCCCTGCGACAACTACGTCGACGTGGGCAATTTCCACGACATCTACCAGGCCGCGCGCCCGGCCCCCCTGAACACGCATCACGACGGGACGGGCTGCCCGGGCGCCATCGACAGCCCGGGTCGCGACGAGGTGATCCGGCTGGTGCTCAGCCAGACCACGGACCTGCAGATCTCCATGCACGGCGACGGGGACGCGGACGAAGTGCTGCTGCTGCTGGGCAACTGCGCGCAGCCCGAATCCAGCTGCGGCGCGGCCGCGGACAACAACGGCGCCGGACCCCAGGGCGAGATCCTGACCCTGCCCAACGTGCCGGCGGGCGACTACTACGTCGTGGCCGACTTCGCCGGTCAGGACGAGACCCACTCCTACGGCGTGATGATCATCGACATGGAGTCCGGCCTGGGCGAGGGCCGGGAACTCACCTTCGCGGTGGAGCCCAACTATCCCAATCCCTTCAACCCCAGCACCACCATCCACTGGACGCAGCCTGCGCTGGCGGCGGCCACCTTGAGCGTGCACGACCTGCGCGGCGCGCTGGTGGAGGAGCTGGACCTGGGCGTGCGCGGCGCGGGTCGCCACCAGGTGACCTGGGACGCCACGCGCTTTGGCTCGGGCGTCTACTTCTGCACGCTGACGGCGGGTGGGCAGTCCCACACCCTGAAGGCCGTGCTGCTCAAGTAAACCGGCCCGGCCATCCCGATCCTCAAACGGGGCCCCGCGGGGCCCCGTTCTCATCCCGGGGCGCGGCCGCGCCGGCGAAGCGCGCCCCCATCCTTCCGAATGGAAAAGAGAGGCTCGCCAATCCGCCGGGCTCTTGGTAAATAGTCGCTTCGCTTGTTCATCCTACCCTATCGCTTAGCCTTGGGAGCCGATCATGACGACAGCCCTCCTGACCGAGACCAGGCGCAGACTCTGGCCACTGGTGTTGGGTCTGATCCTGGTGGCCGCACCCGCCTGGAGTGCCGGTCGAACCAGTACCAGCGCAGACGCCGAGCGCGATCTGATCCAGAAAGAGAAAGATGCGGACCGCCAGGCCGACTTGGCCCGCAGCCGGAATCCCCAGTTCGGGGAGGGAAGCGGCGAACGCGAGAGTGGCGGCCCCGACCCCTACGGATACGTGTGGCTGGACAACAACGAGGCCGCCGGCCCGGAATTCGAATGGGTGGACATCTCCACCACGGGAACGCAGATCACCCCGACCACGGACGACGGCTTCACCGGCCCCTACGCGCTGGGTTTCTCCTTCCCGTTCTACGACCAGGCCTACACGGACGTGTTCGTGGCCTCCAACGGCTTCCTCACTTTCGGGGTCGGAGCCGGCAGTCTGAGCAACCAGAACCTGCCCACCGCCTCCACACCCAACAACTTGATCGCCCTGTTCTGGGACGACCTGGATCCGGGCGACGGCGTGGGAACGATCCACTACCTGGCCGACGCCGCCAACGGACGCTTCATCGTCCAGTACACGGGCGTGCCGGACTATCCCGGGCCGAGCAGTCCGCCCAACACCTTCCAGGGCATTCTCTACGACGACGGGCGGATCGTCATCCAGTACCTGGACATCCAGGGTGACCGCACCAGCGCCACCGTGGGCATCGAGAACTCCACCGGCACCATCGGCCTGACGGCGAACTACAACAACGCCGGCATGACCATTGAGAACAACAAGGCCGTGCAGTTCTTCATCTCGGAAGACGACATCACGGGTCCGCAGATCACCCACGTGCCGCTGGGCAACACGGATCTGGCGGGCGGAGCCAACAGCTACGTGGTCAACGCCGATCTGGTGGACAGCCAGTCCGGCGTGGGCGGCGCCACCGTGTACTACCAGGTCAACGGCGGGACCTTCGCCAGCGTGCCCATGACGGCGGGCACGCCGCCCACCTGGAGCGCGGCGATCCCGGGCCAGGCGATGGGATCGACGATCAGCTACTACATCCTGGCCATGGACGTGGCCAACCCTCCCAACACCAGCACCAGCGCCAGCTGGAGCTTCCGCGTCATCGACTACACCCTGGCGCCCACGGGCCTCACGGCCAGCGAGGGGCTGCTGGACATCGTCAACCTGACCTGGACGGCCCCGGTGTGGGTCGCGCAGGCCGCGGCGGGTCCCCGGCCGGAGTTCGAGGACTACCTGGGGCAGTTCACGCTCAAGGATGAGGCCTGGACCGCCTACCAGCAGGATCTGGCGGAGTGGCAGGCCGCCGGCCAGCCGGCGGGGCGCGCCTTCCTGAACTACAACGTCTACCGCGACGGCGAGCTGGTGGGCACCTCCACCAGCCTGGCCTACACCGACTACCCGCCCGAGCAGGAAGTCTTCTACGAGTACTACGTCACGGCCCTGTTCACGGCGGGGGAATCCGACCCCTCCAACACGGACACGGGCAACATGGTGGGCCGGCCCACGGAAGGCGGCCCGGACGCCATGGGCTACATGTGGCAGAACAGCAACCACCCGGAGGGCCCGGGCTTCGAGTGGGTGGACATCTCCGGCACGGGCACGCCCGTCACGGCGCTCAGCGACGACGGCTTCACGGGTCCCTACGACTTGGGCTTCAACTTCCCGCTCTATGACGCCGCCTATTCCCAGGTCTACATCGCCTGCAACGGCTTCCTCACCTTCGGGACGGGCAACGGCAGCCTGAGCAACCAGGCCCTGCCCACCACCAGCACGCCCAACAACCTGATCGCCCTGTTCTGGGACGACCTGGATCCCGGCGACGGCGTGGGCGCCATCCAGTACCAGTCCGAGCCGGAGAACGGCCGCTTCATCGTGCAGTACACGGGCGTGCCGGACTATCCCGGCCCGAACGGTCTGCCCAACACCTTCCAGGGCATCCTGCACAGCGACGGGCGCATCGAGATCCAGTACCTGGACATCCAGGGCGACCGGACCAGCGCCACGGTGGGCATCGAGAACTCCACCGGCACCATCGGCCTGCAGGTGAACTACAACAACGCCGGCGGCCTGATCAACAACGAGCTGGCCGTGGCCATCACGCCCCAGGAGGGCGACTTCGTGCCCCCGCTGATCGCCCACACCCCGCTGCAGAGTGTGGAGACCGAACTCCAGGGCGGCTATGAGGTGACGGCCACCATCAGCGACGAGAGCGGCGTCAGCGCGGCTCGAATCCTCTACACCGTGAACGGCGGCGCGCCCGTGACCGTCACCATGTCCAACGTGACCGGGGAGGTCTGGAGCGGCCTGATCCCGCACCTGGACATGGGCAGCAGCGTGGCCTACCACATCGAGGCCAACGACGCCGGACCCAACGAGGCCCTGGCCGTGAGCGCCACCTGGAGCTTCAGCGTGGTGAGCTACACCTGGCCGCCCCTGAGCCTGGCCGCCACGGACGGCAGCCTGCTCTCGACGGTGATCACCTGGCTGCCCCCCGTGAATCCGGGGCTGCTGGCCGCCCGCTTCGGCACTCCGCTGCCGCGCAGCCAGGACGAGTTCATCGACCGGCTGGTGCAGGGCGAAGGCCTGAGCAAGGCCCAGGCCTATGCCGTCTGGGACGAGTTCTTCGGCGAGGCCGAGCGCGCCTTCATCCAGTACCGCGTCTACCGCGGCGCCCAGCAGATCGGCAGCACCACGGCCTTGAGCCTGGTGGACAATCTGGCCGCCGGCGCCGATCCGGACGTCACCTACACCTACACCGTGCGCGCCGAATTCACGGCGGGCCTCTCGGATCCCTCCAACAGCGACGACGGCTACTGGTCGCTGGGGCAAACGGAAGGCGGACCGGACGGCTTCGGCTACACGTGGGCCAACAGCAGCGCCGAGGGCGGCCCGACCTTCCAGTGGGAGGACATCACGGCCACCGGCACCCTGCTGGCCCTGACCGGGGACGACGCCCAGACCGCCATCAATCTGAGCTTCCCCTTCCCCTTCTATGACGCGACCTACACCACGGCCTCCGTGGTGACCAACGGCTACGTGAACTTCGGCACCGTCTCGACCACCTACAGCAACACGACCATCCCCAACGTCAACCAGCCCAATGGCTGCGTCTTCGCCCTCTGGGACGACTTGTACGTCCCCGCCACGGGGAGCGTCTACTTCCTGGACGACACGGATAACGAGCGCGCCATCATCCAGTGGAACAACGTCACCCCGCTGGGCAGCCAGACCACGCCCCACACCTTCCAGGTCATCCTGCACGCCGACGGCACCATCCTCGTCCAGTACCTGGATCTGGCCGAAGCGCAGATCCTGGACGTCACCATGGGCATCGAGGACATCACGGGCGCCGACGGCCTGCTCTACAACTTCGACGGCACGGGCGCGCCGCTGGCCGACCAGGTGGCCATCCGCTTCACCTACCCGGTGGGGCCGCTCATCGCCCACACGCCGCTGACGGATGTGGAGACCGAACTGCCCGGCGCCCACGTGGTGAGCGCCCAGATCACCAGCGAGCTGGGCGTGGCCTCGGCCCTGGTGGAGTACAGCCTGAACGGCGGCGCCGCCCAGAGCGTGGCCATGACCCACGGCGCCGGTGACACCTGGACGGGCAACATCCCGCACCAGCCCGCCGGCACGACGGTGGCCTACCACATCGAGGCCACGGACACGGAGAACAACGAGCGCGCCTCCATGACCTGGAGCTTCCAGCTGGTGAGCAGCCAGTGGCCGCCCATCAACCTCAGCGCCTCGGACGGTCTGCTCTCCCAGACCAACATCTCCTGGCAGCCCCCCGTGAATCCGGGACTGATGGCCAGTTGGTTCGGCGACCGCACGCCGCGCGACGAGGACGAGGCCGTCCAGCGCCTGATGGACGAGCGCGGACTGGCCAAGGAAGCCGCCCGGGCTCTCTGGCGCGGCCTGTTCGAAGAGTCGGAGCGGCAGTTCATCCAGTACCGCCTGTACCGGGACGGCGAACTGCTGACCCAGACCACGGACCTGGTCTTCGTGGACAACGTCGACACGGGCAGCGCGGCCGACGTGACCTACACCTACACGGTGACCGCCGAGTTCACCGCCGGCGAATCCCAGCCCTCCAACGCCGAGACCGGCTACTGGGGCAGCCCGCCCACCTTCGGCGGACCCGACGCCTTCGGCTACACGTGGATCAGCTCGCTGAACCCGGCGGGGCCGGCCTATGAGTGGGTGGACCTGGGCGGCCAGGGCACGGCCGTGACCCTGACGGACGACAGTTTCAGCGGCCCGGTCTCCATGGGCATCACCTTCCCCTTCTACGGCCAGCCCATGAGCGAGCTGTTCATCAGCTCCAACGGCCACTTGAGCTTCGGGACGGGCAGCACCAGCCTGGGCGGACACTACCTGCCCGGCGTCCAGCTGCCCAACAACCTGATCGCCCTGTTCTGGGACGACCTGAACCCGAGCACGGGCGGCACCGTCTCCTACTTCGCGGATGCGGCGAACGAGCGCTTCATCGTCCAGTACGAGAACGTGCCGGACTACGGCAACGCCACCGGCCTCAACACCTTCCAGGCCATCCTGAGCTCCACGGGCGTGATCCAGGTGAACTACGCCAGCCTGCTGGGCGACATCGCCAACGCCACGCTGGGCATCGAGAACTCCGACGGCACCATCGGCCTGACCTACAACGACAACAGCGACGGCGGATTGATCCAGAACGAGTTGACCATCCTCTATTCGCCGGTGCCGGACTGCGATCCCGTGGACTGCGCGGGCACGCAGGAAGTGGAGCCCAACGAAGGCTGGAACGACAACAACGCCAGCTACAACCTGATCCACTGCGACGAGACCGTCTGCGGCACGCTGCTCTCCAGCGGCGCCGACACGGACACGGACTGGTACCTCTACAACCACTTCGGCGGCAACATCAGCGTCAGCCTGGACGTCTCCGACTTCAACGGCCGGATCAGCCTGCGCGAGCAGACCGTGGACGGCGCCACCGTGGCCAGTTCCAACGTGTTCGGCCGCTGCTTCAGCGAAGCCTTCACGGTGACGGGTCTGACGGGCGGGGCCTACTATCTGGTGGTGGAGCACGTGGGAGACCCCGACCTGACCACGCCCCAGACCTATTCCCTGGCGCTGACCTGCTCGGGCGACCCCTGCTCGGGCCACCTGCCGGTGGAGTGCGTCGGCACGCCGGAAGTGGAGCCCAACGACGGCTGGAACGCCACGCCGCCCAACAGCAACTACGGCCAGATCGCTCTGGGCCAGACCATCTGCGGCGCCGTCTGGGCCAATGCCGGCCAGCGCGACATGGACTGGTACCGCTTCCATCTGGACGTGGCCGACACGGTCACCTTCACGGCCCAGGTGGACGCCTTCGACGCGGCCCTGTTCATCACCGACTTCGATCCGGCCGGCTCCGTGCTGCTGGAGGTGAACGAGGCGCCGGCCTGCGCGCCCGAGACCATCACACTCCCCAACCTGCCCGCGGGTGACTACTTCCTGGCCATCGGCCACAGCACCTTCGAGGGCGTCTCCGAACCGCAGAACTACTCGCTGGTTTTCGGAACCCCCAGCCAGCCCGAGGATCCTTGCGACAACTACGTCGACGTGGGCAACTTCCACGACATCGTCCAGATGGCCCGGCCGGCCCCCATGATGGTCCATCATGACGGCACCGGCTGCCCGGGCGGCATCAGCAGCCCGGGTCGCGACGAAGTGACCCGCCTGGTGCTCAGCCAGACCACGGACCTGCAGGTCACCCTGCACGGGGACGGGGACGCCGACGAGGTGATCCTGCTGCTGGGCAACTGCGCGCAACCTCATTCCAGCTGCGGCGCGGCCGTCAACGTCAACGGCGCCGGACCCCAGGGCGAGACCCTGACCATGGCCAACGTGCCGGCCGGCGACTATTTCCTCGTGGCCGACTTCGCCGGTCCCGGCGAGACCCATCCTTACAGCATGTCGATCATCGACATGGAGTCCGGCCTGGGCGAGGGTCGGGAGTTCACCTTCGCGGTGGAGCCCAACTTCCCCAATCCCTTCAACCCCTCCACCACGATCAGCTGGACGCAGCCTTCGCTGGCGGCGGCCACGCTCACCGTGCACGACATGCGCGGCGCCCTGGTGGAAGAGTTGGAGCTGGGCGTGCGCGGCGCGGGTCGCCATCAGGTGACCTGGGACGCCACGCGCTTCGGCTCGGGCGTCTACTTCTGCACGCTCACGGCGGGTGGGCAGTCCCACACCCTGAAGGCCGTGCTGATCAAGTAGCCGATCTGGCAAGACTGATCCTGAAACGGGGCCCTGCGGGGCCCCGTTTTCGTGCCGGTCTCACGCAGCGGGCGCGGAGAGCGCAGAGGGTCTCCGCGTCCGCTGCGTGAGCTTCAACTCTCAGGCAGGCCGTTCACCATCCGCACCAGGCCGTCCATCAGCTGCGGCGCGTTGAAATTGATCAGATAGCCCAGCCGCAGCCCCGACAGCCGCAGATATGTGAGCAGTTGCTTGAAATGCACTTTCTGCAAGATTTCCACGCTCTTCAACTCCACCAGCACGCAGTCCTCCACCAGCAGATCGGCGAAGTAACCCGGCTCCAATTCGATGCCCCGGTAGCGCACGGGCATGGGCTGCTCGCGCAGCACGCGCAGCCCGCGCCACTCCAGTTCGACGGCCAGGGCCCGGTTGTAGACCTGCTCCAGCAGTCCGGGACCCAGCGTGCGATGGACGGCCAACGCGGCGCCCAGCACCTCGCCGCCCACCTGGTTCTCGCGCCGGCCCGTCGCCGGCCCGGGCCGGTTCACGCCTCGGCCCCCGCCGCGGCGCGGCTCCAGTCGCGACCCGTGCGCAGCAGCAGAGCCTCGGCCAGCTCCCCCGTGCCGATGCCCCCCTGGCCCGACAGGTCCGCGATGGTACGCGCCACCTTGAGCAGCCGGTCCACGCTGCGCCCGCTCAAGGATTCCCGCTGGATGGCCAGCCCCAGCAGGCGCGCCTCGGCCTCCCCCAGCGGGCACCAGGCCCGGATCTCCGCCCCCTCCAGCTCCGAGTTGGAGCTGCCCGGGTGCCGGCCCGCGTAGCGCCGCTGCTGGCGCGCCCGCGCCTCGGCCACCCGGGCGGCCACGTGGGCGCTGTCCTCGGCCGGCGCGCTGCGCAGCAGGTCCTCCGGCGGCAGCGCGGGCACCGCCACCTGCAGGTCGATGCGGTCCAGGACCGGCCCCGAGATGCGCGAGGCGTAGCGCAGGCGTTCGATCTCCGGGCAGCGACAACGCCGGCGCGGATCCCCCAGCATGCCGCAGGGGCAGGGATTCATGGCGGCCACCAGCGTGAAGCGCGCCGGCAGTTCCAGCCGCAGCGCGGCCCGGGAGATCAGCACGCGCCCGTCTTCCAGGGGCTGCCGCAGCTGCTCCAGCGTCTGGCGGCGGAACTGGGGCAGTTCGTCCAGGAAGAGCACGCCGCGGTGCGCCAGGCTGACCTCGCCCACGTGGGGCGCCCGGCCGGAGCCCACCAGCCCGGCGTCGGAGATGGTGGCGTGGGGCGCGCGGAAGGGCCGCTGGCGGAGCAGGCCCTGGCGCGGCGGCAGCAGGCCGGCCACGGAGTGGATGCGGCTGGCCTCCAGGCGCTCGGCGGGCGAGAGCGGCGGCAGGATCCCGGGCAGGCAGCGGGCCAGCAGGGTCTTGCCCGAGCCCGGCGAGCCCACCAGGAGCAAGTTGTGCCCGCCCGCGGCGGCGATCTCCAGCGCCCGGCGCGCCTGCTGCTGGCCGCGCACGTGCGCCAGATCCGGCCCGGGCGGTCCCGCCTCCGCGTCCAGCTCCGCGTGCTGGCCCTGTCCCCACTCCGCCGTGTCGCGCACCAGCCAGGTCAGGGCTTCGCGCAACGTGGAGGCCGCCGCCAAGGGCAGGCTGCAGCCCGCCCGCGCCTCGGCCAGGTTGTCCGCCGGCACCAGCACGCGCTCCACCTGCTCCTCCCGGGCGCAGACCAGCGAGAGCACGCCGCGCACGGGTTCGATCCGCCCGTCCAGGGCCAGTTCGCCCAGCACCAGGGTGCGCCCCAGGCTCTCGGCGGGACGCAGGCCCAGGGCGGCCAGGAGGCCCAGCGCGATGGGCAGATCGAAGGCCGAGCCGCTTTTGCGCAGGTCGCCGGGCACCAGGTTGATCACGATGCGCTGGGAAAGGGAGATGGGCAGGCCCGAGAGCCGCGCGGCGCTGAAGATGCGCGGCACGGCCTCCTGGATCGCCTTGTCGGGCAGACCGGTGAGGACCACCTTGGGCAGGCCGGGCGCCGCGTGGCACTCCACGCGCACGCTCTGCGCCTCCACGCCCGACAACGCCGCGGTCCAGATCTGGGTGTACATGCCGCCCCCGCCTTATGAAGGCCGGGTCAACCCCGACGGGCGGACCGACGTTCCGGCGGCGGGACGGGAACAGCAGGGGACGGCGCGGGACGTCCAGTTGCAGGGTCCGGGCGCCCGCGGCCGACGTGGAATGGCGGGAACAGGTTGGCAATTGGACAGGATCGCTGGAGCGGCGCTCGCCGCTGCGCTGTCCTGCCGGCTAGAATCCCGCGGCTTGCAGGCGCTCCAGCATCGCGCGGCTGCCCAGCAGGATCAGCGTTTCGCCCGCCTGGAAACGCTGCTCCACCGTCGGCAGCGGCAGCAGGCCCCCCTCCCGGGACAGCCCCAGCACCAGCGCCCCGCCGCTCACTTCGCGCAGCCGGGCCTCCAGCAGGGTGCGCCCTTCCAGCAGGGAACCGGGCTTGATCAGCAGCCGGCTCAGGCTGAAGCCCAATTCGTCCTGGCTCATGAAGATGTCGAGGAAGTCCACGATCTCCGGCTGCACCAGCACGGCGGCCATCCGCCGCCCCCCGATCACGTAGGGGCTGACCACGTGGTCGGCGCCGGCCCGCTTCAGGCGCGCCTCGGAGGAGGGTTCCAGACCCCGAGCCACGATGCGCACGGTGGGGTTGAGTTCCCGGGCGGTGAGCACGACGAACAAGTTGTCGCTGTCCTTGGGCAGGGCCGTCAGCAGGCCGTGGGCCTGGCGGATGCCCACGCGCTCCAGCACCTGGCCGTCGGTGGCATCGCCGCAGAGGGCCACCAGCCCCTCCTCCAGCGCTTGTTCCACCAGCCGCTCGTCCTGCTCCAGCACGCACAATTCCAACCCGGCCCGTGTGCACTCCCGGGCGATTTCGCGCCCGATCTTGCCCCAGCCGCAGAGGATCACGTGCCCCTTCATCCGGTTCAATCGGCGCTCCATGCGCTGCCCCCTCAGGATGCGGCGGACTTCCCCGGACACCAGCGTGGCCGTCACGCTGGAGACCACGTAGCCGATGGACACGGTGCCCACCAGGATCAGCAATAAGGTGAACAGGCGCCCCAGTCCATCCAGGGGCCGCACCTCGCCGAAGCCCACCGTGGTGATGGTGATGGCCGTCATGTAGAAGCATTCCAGGAGGGGCCAGCCTTCCAGGAAGTGGTAGCCCAGCGTGCCGCCCAACAGCGTGAAGGCGAACACGGCCAAGGCCGGACGCAGGCCCGCGCTGCGCTCCAGCAGCCGGGTCCACCAGTCCAAGCGGTGCGGTGCCACGGGCCGGCCCGGGCGGGTCAGATGATGCAGCGGTTCCGCCGACGGACGGGGCGGGCTCTCGCTCAAAGCGGGATGTTGCCGTGCTTGCGCGGCGGGTTGCGGTCGGCCTTGTTGCGCAGCAGCTCCAGCGCCCGGTGGACCCGGAGCCGGGTCTGCTCGGGCAGGATCACGGCGTCCACGTAGCCGTGCTCGGCGGCGATCCAGGGGCTGGCGAAGCGCTCCTGGTAATCCTGGCTGAGCCGCTCCTGGGTGGCCGCCGCGTCGGTTGCCGCCTGGATCTCGCGGTTGAAGATGATTTCCACGGCCCCCTTGGCGCCCATCACGGCGATCTCCGCCGAGGGCCAGGCGAAATTGGCGTCGCCGCGGATATGCTTGGAACTCATCACGTCGTAGGCGCCGCCGTAGGCCTTGCGCGTGATCACCGTGATCTTGGGCACCGTGGCCTCGCAGTAGGCGTAGAGCAGCTTGGCCCCGTGGGTGATGATCCCGTGCCACTCCTGGTCAGTCCCCGGCAGGAAGCCCGGCACATCCACGAAGGTCAGCAGCGGCAGGTTGAAGGCGTCGCAGAAGCGCACGAAGCGCGCGGCCTTGCGGCTGGCGTCGATGTCCAGCACGCCCGCCAGCACGGCCGGCTGGTTGGCCACCACGCCCAGCGCGCGCCCGCCCACCCGGGCCAGGCCCACCACGATGTTGGGCGCAAAGTCGGCGTGGATCTCCAGGAAGGAGCCCGCGTCCACCACCGGCAGGATCACCTCGCGGATGTCGTAGGGTTTGCTGGGATCGGTGGGAACCACCGTCCGCAGGCTGTCATCGGCGCGCTCGACGGGATCCTGGACCGGCAGGTCGCGCGGCGAGTCCAGCTGGTTCTGCGGCAGATAGGAGAGCAGGTCGCGGATCCGCTGCAGGGCCCGGCCCTCGTTGGCCTCGGCGAAGTGCGCCACGCCGCTGCGCCCGGAGTGGGTGCGCGCGCCGCCCAGGTCCTCGCTGCTGACCTCCTCGTGGGTCACGGTCTTCACCACCTTGGGCCCGGTGACGAACATGTAGCTGGACTTCTCGACCATGATGGTGAAGTCGGTGATCGCCGGGCTGTAGACGGCCCCGCCGGCGCAGGGGCCGAGGATGGCGCTGATCTGCGGCACCACGCCCGAGGCCAGGGTGTTGCGCAGGAAGATGTCCGCGTAGGCGCCCAGACTGGCCACGCCTTCCTGGACGCGCGCGCCGCCCGAGTCGTTGAGCCCGACGATGGGGATGCCCGCCTTGAGGGCCTGGTCCATGATCTTGCAGATCTTGGCGCCGTGGGCCTGGGACAGGCTGCCGCCGTGGGTGGTGAAGTCCTGGCTGAACACGGCCACGGGCCGCCCCAGGATGCGGCCGAAACCGGTGACCACGCCGTCGCCCAGCGGCCGGTTCTGGTCCAGGCCGAAGGCCGTGGACTGGTGGCGGACCAGCATGTCCGTCTCGTCGAAGGAGCCCGGATCCAGCAGCAGGTCCAGCCGTTCGCGGGCCGTCAGTTTGCCCGCCTCGTGCTGGCGCGCCACACGGGCCGCGCCGCCCAGCTCCTGGGCCTGGTCCTGCAGCTTGAGCAGTTCCTCGCGCCGGTCGGCCATGCGTCATCCTCCGCTGGTTTGGGGGGCTCTTTTTCCACCACACTGGACACGAAGATCACGAAGGCGATCGAAGGGCACGAAGACAATCTTTGGTTGAAGGAGGTCACGGGACGTAACGCTTGGACTCCATCCAATCTACGCTTCGTGCTCTACTCCGCCCTTCGTGTTCTTCGTGTCGAGCTGTTCCTCGTGTCGAAGCGGAACTCGGATATCACTGCTGGACACGAAGGGCACGAAGTCGATCGAAGGACACGAAGACGAATCCCGGTTGAAGGAGGTCACGGGAAGCCTTGCTTGGACTCAAACCAAGCAACGCTTCGTGTTCTTCTCTGCTCTTCGTGCTCTTCGTGTCGAGCTTGTGCTTCGTGTCGAGCTTTCTTCTTCGAGGCCGCTCAGGGCAGGCGGACACTCAGGGTCACCAGGTGCGAGGCCCCCAGCTCGGGATGCGGGCGCCAGGCGTAGTCCAGCGCCCAACGGCCCACGAACAGGCCCGCGCCGGCGGCGGGATCACCCTCGGCCACGCCGCCGCGCAGGGCCAGACGCTCCAGCAGCACCCACTCCAGCCCGCCGTGCAGCCAGGCCCGGCGCCAGGCGCCGTCGCGGTCGGGCACCGCGCCCTCCAACTCGCCGCGCAGGTCCAGCTCGGCGGCCAGGCGGCTGCGCAGCCGGGGCAGCGCCTGCTCCCAGGCGGCTCCCAGGGCCCACTCCGGCGCGATCCAGTCCTGTTGGCCGTCGTCCCAGAACACCAGGCTGCCCGTGGCGTCGCGCAGGGCCAGCCCCAGGCTGAGCGGCTCGCGCACCTGCCAGCGCAGGCCGGCGTCCAGGCCCACCCCGGAGCCTGTGCGCTCCACCAGATTGCGGTGCAGCACCTTCACGGTCAGACCGCCCGTCAGGCCGGGGCGCAGCTCGCGGGCCGTGGCCAGCCCCAGCACCCAGTCCGCCGCGTCCGCGCGGCTGGAGACCAGCGGCCGGCCGCCCTCCTCGAAACTGCCGCCCCCTTCCAGCAGCGTGCTGATGGGGATGTCCGGCACGGCCTGGCGCAGGACGAAGGCCGAGAGAGGCAGGCCCGCGGGTCCGCCCAGGTGGCCCGTCCACGAGAGAAAGTCAAGTTCCAGATCGCCGCCGAAGGCTTCCTGATGCTGAAAGGACAGCAGTTGGCCGGGCTCGTCCTCCAGCTGGGCCGGGTTCCACCAGGCCCGGGTGCCCGGATCCGCCAGGAGCAGGCCGGTCAACCCGCGGGCCACGGGCGCCGCGCCCAGTTCCACCCGCAGAAAGTCGCCGCCGTGACGCTCGCCGGCCTGGGCGCCGGCACAGAGCAGCAGACCTGCCACAAGCAGGGCCGCCATGTGGGTCTTCATCGTCCCTCCGCTTCCTGAGTCAGGAAAATGCCGTCCTGGGCGGATTCGCCCACGGCACGCAAAAAGGCGGGCACGATGGCCCGGCGGAAGAGCAATCGGGCTTGATCCAGTCCTCCTGCTGCGGCGGGCACCTGTCCGCCCGCCATGTGCCGGTGTCCGCCGGCGCTGCCACAGTCCTTGACCAGTTCCCGGGCCAGCCGGCCCACGTGGGGTTCGTGCAGGTTGTTGCGGATGGAAAAGACCACCCGGTCCGCGCGCCAGCCCCAAACCAGCACCCAATGGATTTCCTCCAGCCGGCGGAAACTGTCCGCCAGCTCGGCCACGAAATCCGGGTGGCGGGTGGGACCCAGGTCCACCACAACGGCGTGGCCGAAGCGCTGGGCGCGCTCGACGGCCTCCTTCATCATGATGAAGTAGTCCAGCGGCAGGCGGCTGTTGACGATCCGGTGCAGCAGGTCCCAGTCGATCTTGGGGTGCAGCTTGAGGTAGGCGGCCCGGTCGGCCTTGCTGGCCCCGCGCCCCATGTCGCTGGTCTCGGTGCGGATGGCGTAGTAGAGGGCCGTGGCCAGCGGCACGTCCACCTTGACGTTGCGCGCCTGGAGGTATTCGTAGGCCAGGGTGGCCGTGGCGCCGTAGTTCTCGCGCAGGTCCAGGAAGACTGGCGCGTGGGGCCAGGCCTCCCCCAGGATGTGGTGGTCCACGATGCCGTAGCGCGCATTCAGGGGCAGCTGGGCCGAGTTGTTGCCGCTGCCCGGCTGGGTGTCCACGAACAGGAAGAAGTCGAATTCGGCCAGGGTCAGCTCGTGCAGCGGCCGGATGCCCAGGGAGAGGATCTGCTGCAGCGTGCGGTTCTCGCTGCGCCCCAACTCGCCTCCCGAACCCACCACCGCCTCGCGGTCCATGTGTTCGAAGATCAGCTTGAAGGCCATAGCACTGGCCACGCAGTCGGGATCCGGATTGTCGTGGGTGAGAATCAGCACCCGACGCGCGGACCCGAGGGCGGCTTTGAGATCCTGCAATTTGCGGGAGCACTCGCGGACGGGGGTCATGTCCCTCCTGGAACTGGCCGGACGGGGTGATTCCGACGAAGCGGGGGCCAAAGTAGCACAGGTGGCGGGCTCCGCAAGCTCCCGCAAAGCTCCGCGGCCGGGGCGATCTTAGTTGCGCAGTACGCGCTCCAGCCGGACCAGCACCCAGCGCGACTCGCCGCCCTCCCCGGCGCGCGGCTCCAGTTCCACGCGCCAGACCAACCGGCCGGAGAGATCCTCGAAGCGGGTGAGCGAGGCGCGCCGCGGGGCGCTCAGTTGCACGCGCCGGGCCAGCAGCTCAGGCAGGCCGGCCTTCAGGCTCGCCTCGAGTTCGGGGCTCCAGCTGCCGTCGGGCAGCGCCAGCAGGCGGGTCAGGTCCACGCGCCGGGCCGCCTGCCGCCAGCGTCCGCGCCGCGCGGCGTCCAGGAATTCGGCCAGGGCCCGGTAAGGACTCTCCACGGGCCGCGCCGGGCCCAGCTCCCAGTCCTCCGGCCCGCTGAGCAGGGGGCGCTCCACTTCCAGATGCCAGCTGCCCACGCCTTCGCGGAAGGGCCGGGCCTCGCGCTCCTCGGCTAGCCGCAGGGCGGCGGGTTGCTCGCGCCAGTCCAGGCGATCGGCGGCCGCGCGGGCCAGACAGCGCCCGCCGCCCTGCAGGTCGCGCCGGACCAGTTGGCGCCAGGGTCGCGCCTCCGCCCGGCCGCGCTCCAGCAGCAGCAGGCGCGCCGCCTCCGGCGGACCGGCAGCCCCCAGCTGGGCTAGCAGGCGCAGGGAATCCGCCCGGGCCACCAGCCGGGACCGGCCGCGCTGGGCGCCGGCGCCCAGCCAGACCAGCAGGGCCTGGCTCTCCGGGCCGGGGGCGGGGGTCCAGTCCACCGTACGCCGCACCTGCAGCAGCCAGCCGCCGGCGCAGGGCAGCGGTTCGCCCTCGCGGCCTTCGATCAGCTCCAGCCGCGCCCGGTCCACGAAGGGCTCGCCGGTCAGCGCTTCCCCGGCCACCACCAGATCGGCCCCCAGGAAAGGATCCAGCCCGGCCAGGGCGGGGTCCTGGTCCAGCGGCAGGGGCTGCCGGGCACAACCAGCCAGTCCCAGCAGGACCGCGCTCAGCGCGCTCAGCAGCCATTGGAATCGTTTGCCTGTCATCCGAATCCTCGTGAGTTCGCGGGCCCGCCCGCTTGATGGGCCGGCTCTGGGCACCCTCTCAACAAGAAGCGTGCCAGCCCGGCGCTGCGCCGGTCGGAATGTGGTCAGCGGGCGCTTGATCTGCGGTCAGCGAGCGCCCGACCAGACGCTGCGCGGCGCGGGCGGCGTGCCCCCCGCCCGGAACCAGGCCTCCAGGCCGCGGCGGATGGCCTTGACCTGACGGTGGCGGAAGGCCGGGTCCAGCAGGCGGCTCTCCTCGTCGGGGTGGGCCAGGCTGCCCACTTCCAGCAGCAGGGCCGGACAGCCCTGGTGGCGACAGACGCCCAGGCTGCGCCAGTGCAGGCCCTTGTCGCGCAGCGGCAGACGCCGGCGCAGTTCCCCGTGCAGCAGGGCGGCGGCGTCGGCGGACCAGGGACTCCAGGAGAAGACCATGTAGCCGTCGGCCTTCCAGGGACTCTCGCCCTCCCCCACGCTGTTGTAGTGCAGCGAGAGCAGGAAGTCGGCGCGCAGCTCGCGCGTGCGGGCCACGCGGGCCCCCAGGCTGAGCGTGCTGTCGGAGTCGCGGGTCAGCTCCACGTGGGCGCCGGCCTTTTCCAGCTCGCGCCGCAGTTCCCGGGCCAGGAGCAGGGTCAGGTCCTTCTCCTGCGTGCCGCTGGCCCCGATGCAGCCGCTCTCGCGGCCGCCGTGGCCGGGGTCCAGCACGATACGCGCGCCCTTCAACCCGGCGGTGCGACGGTGGAAAACCAGCCGCAGGACCCCCGGCTCCCAGAAGAGCGAGTGGCCCTGGAAAGCGCCGGGGACCAGGCTGGCCCGCAGCAGCAGCTCGTCGCCGGGCAGCACCTCCCAATCCAGTTGGCGCAATGCGCCCGCCGGATCCAGTTCCACCCAGTCCAGCCGGCCACGGGTGCCGGAGAGGATCAGGCGCCAGTCCTCGCCCGCCGGTCCGCTCTCTTCGCGCCAGAGGGGCGGACCCCCCCCGCTGAGCGCCAGCCGCAGTTCCAGGTCGCCGTCGGGCAGCCGTCCGCCCGTCACGGCCGGACCCAGCAGGCGCGGCTCGGGCTGCGCGGGCGCCAGACCCAGCCGCCGGACGCGTTCCTCAGGCACCCAGGCCGCCAGGTTGGGGCGCAGGGGCAGCCGAAGCCAGCCGGCCTCGCGCCGGTCGGCCACCCACTCCGTGCCGGCCTGGGGAAAAATCCAGTAGCTGCCGCCAGGCGTCGTGGAGAGCGGGCTGCCGTCCAGTCGCACGCGGATGGGGGCCAGCCAGCCCGGGGAATCAGGTGTTTCGCCCTTTGGCGCGAGGGAATCCGCCCGGGCCGGCACGGCCGGCGGCGGCGGGCCAGCCGGGGGTGGCGCGGCGACGGGTGCGGCCAGCTCCAGACTCCAGTTCCAGGGGCCGCCCGGACCCTCCAGCGTGAACTCCAGCCGGCGCCCGGCCGGCCAGGGCACGCGGTCGGCGAAGCGGCGGTCGGCCGTCATGCGCAGCTCGCGACCCTGGCAGCGGATGCGCGTGGCCCGGCCCAGGTGGCCGTTGACGAAGACGTCACGACTCTCCGCCAGAACGGGCAGGGGCGCGTCGCCCTCGGGCCGCGGATGGGTCAGCAGGCCGCCGTCGGGCAGGGGCAGCGGCGCGGCTTCCGTCGTGGCCGGCCGGCCCGCGGCCAGCCCCAGCACCAGGACCAGCAGCCAGCGGCGCCACCAGAACGTCAGCCGGAACGCGGTGCCGCGGCGAAGCGCGACGGAGGCAGCAGGCAGGGTCATCGTTGGTTCCAATGCTTGCATAACGCGCAGGTGGGGCGCCAAGTCCGGTGCGGACGCGGCGCTCACTCCTCCACGCCGGCCTCCGGCGCGGGCAGCCGGTTGGCGCGGATCTCCTGGGGTTCCAGCTCCGGCCCGCCCGTGGAGCGGGCGTGGCAGAGGGCCAGGCCGCAGAGCACGAGGTAGGGCAGGTGCTCCTCAATCACGGGTGTGTGACGGGCCATGATCCGCCCGAAACCGCCCGTGGAGAACACGGACACGGGGCCCGGCACGCCGGACTCGGCCAGCTCGTGCCGGATGCGCTCCACCAGTCCCTCCACCTGGGCCACGGCGCCGTGCAGCAGGCCGCTCTGCATGGCCTGCTCCGTGGTCACGCCGATGACGCGGGGCGGAAAGGCCAGGGCCACCTTGGGCAGCAGGGCCGCGCTTTGGTGCAGGTTGCGCAGGGCCGTCTGGGGTCCGGGCAGGATCAGCCCGCCCAGGAAAGCGCCGTCGCTGTGGATCACGTCGAAGGTCGTGGCCGTGCCGAAGTCCACTACGATGGCCGCCCGGCGCACCAGGTGCCAGACGGCGGCCGCGTTGCAGAGCCGGTCGGCGCCAACGGTGGAGGGATCGGGCAGCCGAACTTCCGGCGTGCCCGGCGCGCCGGGCCGCATCACGAAGGGCTCCAGTTGCAGGTGGTACTCGGCCAGCTTGATCCAGACGAAGTTCAGGTCCGGCACCACGCTGGCGATGGCCACGCCGTCGAGCTCGCGCGCCTCCAGCCCCGCCGACTGGAAGAGCATGCTGAGCATGACCCAGCTCTCGTCGATGGTCCGGGCGTGGGCCGAGGCCAGGCGCCAGTGGGCACTCAGCCGGCCGTCCAGGAAGACGCCCAGCACGATGTGCGTGTTGCCGATGTCCACGGTCAGCAGGCGGCGCGCCCCGTGCGAGGTGGCGCGCGTCCCGGGCGCAGTGCGCACGCCGGGCGCGTTCAAGCTTCCAACCGGCACCACAGGCCCTCCCGAGTCAGCTGTTCCACGTTGAGACCGCCGCCGGCGAGCTGCTCGCGGCCGCCCTCCCACTCCAGCAGCAGCCGGCCGTCCACCAGCGGCGTGGTGCGCAGGCGGCGCGCGGAGTCCTCCAGCCGCAGCCAGACGGGCCGGGACTGGAACAGATCGTGGGTCGACAGTTCGGCGGGCAGGCGCTCCGTCAGTCCTGGCAGGCCGCGCCGTCCCAACTCCAGCAGCAGGTCCGCCAGCAGATCCTCGCGGGTCGTCGCCAGTCCCGCCTGCAGAAGGGAGCGCGCGGGTTGGCGCAGATCGGCGGGGAAGTCCCGCTGCCCCGTGTTCAGCCCGATCCCCAGCACCACCTGGGCCCGGCCGGCCTGGATGCGCGACTGCAACAGCAGGCCCGCCAGTTTGCCCGCGCCCTGCCCGTCCTCCAGCCACAGGTCGTTGGGCCACTTCCAGAACACCCGGGCGGACTGGCCGGCCTCCGCCAGCCGCTCGTCCAGCACGCGACAGAGGGCCGCCGCCGCCCAGTGGCCCAGCAGGCCCAGCGCGTGCCGCGCCAGGTCCAGGTCCAGCCGCAGGGAGACCAGCAGACCTTCCCCCGGCGCGCAGTGCCAGACGCGCTCCTGGCGGCCGCGCCCCGCGGTCTGGGTCTCGGCGCAGAGCACGCGCCAGGGCCGGTCGCGCTCCGAGCCGTCCCCCAGGGCCTCCAGCAGACGCCGGTTGGTGGAATCCGTCTCCTTAAGCCCCTCCAGACTCCAGCCGGGCTGTCCGCTGGCCAGGGCCAGCCGTTCGCGCACGAGCTCCAGCTTCATGCCGTCGGCCCCGCCGGGCCGAACCCGTCGACGGAGTCGGGCGCCGGGGCATCCTCCTCGCCCGGCTGACGCACGCGCAGCACCAGCAGAGTCTGGTCGTCGGCCCGGGGCGCGCCGTGCTCGAAGCGGCCCACCTCCTCCAGCAGATGCTCGAGGGTCTCGCGCGCGCAGCCGTGGCGGCCGGCCAGCAGGGTCTGCTCCAGGCGGCTCTGGCCGAACTCCTCCTCGTGGATGCTCAGGGCCTCGGTCAGTCCGTCGGTGTAGAAGACCAGCCAGTCCCCGGGCTTCAAGTCCAGATCCTCGGTCTGGTAGTCGGCCCCGCTGAACATGCCCAGGGCCAGGCCGCCGGAATCCAGGTGCCGGATCTTGCCTCCGCGCAGCAGCAACGGCGGGTTGTGCCCGGCGTTGGAGTAGCGAAAGCGCAGCCGGTCCTGATCGGGCTGGAACAGGCCCTGGACGAAGGTGACGTACATGTCGTCCGCCGTGTTCTCGGCCAGCTGCTCGTTGAGCCGGGCGTTGAGGCCGCCGGGCTCCAGTCCCTGGTCCAGCAGGCTGCGCCACGAGGCCTGCAGGTTGCTCATTACCAGGGCCGCGGCCACGCCCTTGCCCGAGACGTCCCCCAGGGCCAGGGCCAGCTCGCCGTGGCAGGTCTGGCGGAAGTCGTAGTAGTCGCCGCCCACTTCCTGGGCCATCCGGCACGTGCTGGCGATGTCCAGCCGCGCGTGCTTGGGCGGCGCGCTGGGCAAGAGGCCCTGCTGGATGGTGCGCGCGATGCTCAGCTCGCGATCCAGGCGCTCTTTGGCCGCCAGGTGCTGGATGTTCTCGCGGATGCGCAGGCTCATCTCGTTGAACGAAGTGGCCAGCCGGCCCAGCTCGTCGTCCGTGTGCTCGGGCAGCCGCACGCCCAAGTCGCCCCGGGAGAGGGCGTCGGTGCCCTCCTTGAGTTCGCCGATGGAGCGCGTGATCCGCCAGTTGAGCATCCAGGCGATCCAGATGCCGGTCAGGAGCAGGGGCAGCAGGGTGAGGAACTGCAGCAGCAGCAGGATCAGGTAGGGGAAGACCACCGTCCGGTCGTCGCTGAACACGGCGGGCAGGATGCGGCCGGGCAGGGACTCCACCAGCACCAGCAGTTCCTCGTCCGGCGTGTTGAGCGGGAAGCCCGCGTGGGTGAGCCGGGCCATCCCGACCTGGAAGAGCCGGTCCGCCCAGGAGTGGTCCTCGCCGGGATAGTCCGGGGTCTGGTCCAGCACGCTGGCCGCGCCGCCGGAGCCCAGTCCGATCTGGCTGAGGCCGAAGCGCACCAGGTTGTCGTCCCCCTGCACGGACACCAGCCGCAGGCCCGTGCCCAGGGTCTGGCCAATCTGCTCCAGGGTCTCCTGATCCAGCGGGAAGAAGCCGGCGGAGAGCAGGTTGTTCTGCTCGATCAGCGCCACCTGCCAGAGGTGGTCGCCCGCCCGGATCAGGCCCGTGGTGCGGCCCGTGCGCCAGTCCGGCGGCAGGCGCAGGTCCTCCAGCGGGAAGTCGCTGGGCATGCGCCAGGTGGCCACCAGCCGGCGCCAGTGCTCGGTGTTGCTGCTGTCGCCGAGCATGATGCTCCCGCCCGGGGTGTCCATCGACCAGTAGAGGCAGAAGAAGCCGCGACCGATGTGCGACTCCTCGCCCATGCTGCGCAGCTGCTGCTCGAAGCGGCGCTGGGCTTCGCGGTCCAGCGGATCCTCGAAGGCCTGGGCGAACCAGGCCGTCACCAACCGCCCGCTCTCCAACCGCTCGTCGAACTGGGCGCGCACCAGCCGGGCCCGGTAGCTGCCCATCACCACCACGGCCAGGGTGCCGAAGAGCAGGGTGAGCAGCACCAGCGGCAGCACGCTGGAGAACAGCGCGTTCATGGCCAGCTTGGTGCGGATGCGCGATTGGCGGATCAGACGCCCCACCAGCACCATGAAGGAGGCGGGCAGCTGCAGCGAGAACCAGGCCAGGCTGAGGGTGTGCAGGGGACCCAGCGCGTCCAGCAGGCGGCCGCTGCCCAGCGCGCCGCCGCCCAGCCGGATGTTCACGCCGTCCGAGTCCTGGTGCTGGAGGAAGTGCGCGAACTGCTGGCTCCAGGCCCAGAGCAGCAGCACCAGCAGGGCCAGCGTGTACCAGCGCAGGGCGGGCCGCAGGTTGTCCCGGCGCAGCCAGCGCAGCACGGGCCGGAACAACAGGGGCATCACCAGCAGAGGCACGTCCGCCAGCAGGCCCAGCAGTCCCAGCAGCAGCGCCGCGTACATGCCCAGCCGCTCGCGGCGGTGGCGCTGCCACGGGCGGTGCTCCCACAGCTCCTCCACCAGCCGGGACAGGGCCAGGCCCGCCACCCCGAAACTGAGCAGGGCCACCAGCCCCTCCCAGAGCAGCGCGGGCCGCATCAGATTGAGGGTCAGCCCCACGCGCAGGGCCAAGAGGAGGGGCAGGGCCAGCAGGGCGCCGCGTCCCGTGTCCAACTCCGGTCCGCGCAGCAGGCGCCAGGCCGCCATGCCCAGCCCCAGCTGGGCCGGCAGGAAGATCAGGTTCTGCAGTCCGGGGCTGGGCAGCCCCGGGCCGAGCAGCAGAGCGCCGACCAGCCAGGCCAGGGAGAGGCCCAGCAGCCAGGGCAGGGGCAGGGCCAGGCCCCGCTCCAGCCGGCGCCAGACCCGGCGGATCAGCTCCAGCAGGAACATCAGGACACCCGTCCATCCGGAGTGGGCCGCGCCGCGCTCACCGCAGCCATCCCAACCAGGCCACCAGGTAGAGCGCGGGCGCGGCGAAAATCCAGGTGTCGAAGCGGTCCAGGACCCCGCCGTGCCCGGGCAGCATGCGCGCGCTGTCCTTGACGCCGGCGTCGCGCTTGAGCCGCGACTCCAGCAGGTCGCCCGCCGGCCCCAGCAGGCCCACCAGCGCGCCGATGAGCAGGCCCTGGCCCAGCCGGCCCTGGGGACAAAGCAGGCCGCTGCCCGCGCCTACGGCCAACGAACCCGCCAGCCCGCAGAGGAAGCCCTCCACGGTCTTCTTGGGCGAGGCGCGCTCGAAGAGCTTGTGGCGGCCGAAGAGCCGGCCGCCGAAATAGGCAAATGTGTCGGTGGCCCAGGTGCAGAGCAGCAACCCGAGCATCACGGCGGAACGCGTCCCGGGCGAGAGTTGGCGGTCCAGGGCCACCAGCGGGACGAAGGGCAACGTGCTGAGCAGGCCGATCAGCACGGAGGCGCCGATGCTCGCCAGCACCTCCTCCCGGCGGGAGAACATCTCGCGCAGGAGGAGGATCAGCAGCCAGATGAAGGTCAGGCCACCCCAGAAGTGGAGGAAATCCACGCCGCCCCGGGTCAGATGCCGATCCACCGAGTGCGGCAGGCCGGCCGTCAGGGGGGCCAGCACCACATAGGCCAGCACCAGCCACCAGCTGTGCCCCACACCCTTGGCCTGGTAGAGGGAATTGAGTTCCCGGAAGGCCAGCAGGCAGATCACCAGCACGGCGCAGGAGAGCACGGGGCCGCCCAGCCAGAAGACGGCCAGCAACACGGGGATCCCCGCCAGCGCGGTGAGGACGCGGGTCTGCAGTTCGGAGAGTGCCATGGGCACAAGGTAATGGACAAATACTTGCGCCGCCCCGGCCCGGCAAGCGGCCTGAATCCGTTTCCCGCCTTGAATTCGGCCCGGGAAAGCCATAAGATGAGTGCTCACACTTTCGGGAGAACTGGCTTTATGATGCGGACACTCCGCGACAATACGCATGTCGTCTTGTGGATTCTGATCCTCGCCTTCGTGGGCACCATCGTGTTCAGTTGGGGCATGGGCGGTTTCGACACGCTCAGCGGCGAAGACAAGGATCTGATCGCCACCATCAACGACACCAACGTGGAGCTGCAGGAATACGAGCGGTTGGTGAACAACCGTCTGCAGGGCCAGGGGGACCAGGCCAGCACCCAGATGGTGCTCCAGGCCCGTCGGCAAAGCTGGAACGACCTGGTCAGCCTGACCTTGGAGCGCCAGTTGGCCACTACCCTGGGCTACGGCTTCTCGGACCGCGAAATCTCGGACCGCATCCTCTACATGCCGCCGGCCTTCGTCACCCAGGACACCACCTTCCTCAGCAACGGCGTGTTCGACACCACCAAGTGGCACGACATGCTGCGCAGCGAGAACCTCAAGGGTTGGCTGATGCAGATGGAGGACCAGATCCGCCAGTCCCTGCCCATCGAAAAGCTGCGCAGCCGGTTGATGGCCTGCGCACTGGTGAGCGACGCCGCCCTGATCAACGAGCACGTCTCGGGCAACCAGACCGCCCAGGGCCGGTACGTGATCCTGCCCTACGGCACCTTCCCGGTGGACTCCACCCAGATCAGCGAAGCCGAGCTGGAAGCCTGGTACAAGGACCACCTGAAGGACTACGAGGCCGAGGAGCGGCGCGAGATCGAATACGTGCAGCTGCCCGTGGTGCCCAGCGCCGAGGACAGCGCCGACGCCGTGGACCAGATGGATTACGTGCGCAAGCAGCTTGAGAAGGGCGACGCCTTCGAGGATCTGGCCCGCATCTACAGCATGGACGAGTCCAACGCCGACCGGGGCGGGGATTTGGGCTGGTTCGGACGCGGCCGGATGGTGCCCGAGTTCGAGGCCGCCGCTTTCGGTGCGCCCGTGGGCGCCGTGGTGGGTCCAGTGAAGACGGCCTTCGGCCTCCACCTGCTAAAGGTGAACGGCCGTGAGACGCGCGACAACGGCGCGGGCGTCAAGGAAGAGCAGGTGCAGGTCCAGCATATCCTGATCAAGGTGGAGCCCAGCTCTATGACCCACGGCGACCTGCGCGCCAAGGCCGAGGCCCTCTACGAGGACATGCAGAGCGGCAAGCACGACTTCGAGGTGCTGTGCGCCGAGCGCCAGCTGAAGATCCAGACGGGGCGTCCCTTCACCCAGAAGGGTATGGTCCCCGGTGTGGGCCGCAGCCAGCGGGCGGCGGACCTGGTCTTCCAGGCCCAGCAGGGCGAAGTGATCCAGCCGGTCTACTCCGAGAACGGCGGCTGGTTCGTGGTCCGCGTCAAGAGCATCATGCCCAAGGGACACGAGACGCTCAAGGAGCGCCGGGTGGAGATCCAGAACGCCGTGCGCAAGGAGAAGCAAAAGGTCCTGGCCCTCAAGGCCGTCCAGGACTGGCTGGCCTCCGCCAAACCCACTTCGCTGGACAGCACCATGGCCCTGCCGGCGGGCGCCCAGTTCACCAACCTGGCCACGCCGCTGCGCGCCACGCAGTTCGTGCCGGGCATGGTGGGCCGGGATCTGGCCTTCACCAGCACGCTCTTCCGCACCCCCGTGGGCAGCCTGTCGGCGCCCCTGGCCGGGGAGCGCGGCGTCTACGTGATCCAACCCACCGCCCGCGACGACGCCCAGCAGTTGCTGGCCCAGTTGCAGGCCGAACTGCCCGCCAAGCGCGCCGAGGCCCTGCAGCAGCAGAAGAGCGCACTCTACGGGCAGTGGTCGGGGTGGGCCAAGGAGCAGGCGGTCATCCAGGACCAGCGCGCCAAGTTCGGCTTCGACTACTGATCCGCTCGCTCAGCCAAAACGCCAGGGCCCCGGTGGAATGCCGGGGCCCTTTTCTTTGCTGCGATGGCCTGACTGCCGGCAGACCGGAGGTCTGATTCCGGCTGCGGCCCCGCTGGCTCTCAGGGGAACCACTTCCGGAAAGCCGCCAGATACTCGTCCAGACAGCCCGACGGCACGGGTTTCCCCGGCTCGCTGATCGCCCGTCCGGGATCCAGGCTGCGGCCGTTCTCCAGGTACTCGTAGTGCAGATGGGGCCCCGTGGCCAGACCCGTGGCGCCCACCCGGCCGATGAGCTGGTTCTGGTCCACGCGCGCGCCCTTGCGCACGCCTTCGGCGAAGCTGGACAGGTGGCCGTAGACCGTGCTGCGCTTCCGGTCGTGGCGGACGCGCACCACCTTGCCGTAGCCGCGTTCCCAGCCCGCCGCGGTGACCACGCCCGCCGCCGCGGCCACCACGGGCGTGCCGTGGGGCGCGCTGTAGTCGATGCCCGTGTGCATGCGCACGCGGCGCAGGACGGGGTGGCTGCGCATCCCGAACTGGCTGCTGATCCGCCGGTAGTTGAGCGGGCTCTTGAGGAACTGCTTCTGGAAGCTTCGGCCCTGGCTGTCGTAGTAGCCGGGCTGGCCGCAGCCCCCGTGCCAGAGAGCCTGGATCAACCGGCCCGACGGGCCCGCGGTCTGGAAACTGGCCGCCAGGATCCGCCCCTCCACCGTCACGCTGTCCCCGAGATAGGGACGCGCCAGCCGGCGCTCCTCCACCACCAGCCAGAAGCTTTCGTCGCCGTGGATGTCCGTCAGGAAGTCCACGTCCCACTGGAAGATGTCGGTGAAAGAGAGCGCCAGCTGGGGACTCCCGCCCGCGCCCACCATGGCGTCGTAGAGCGTGGCGTCCACCCGTCCGCGGCGCTCCACCCGACGCGTGCTGGCCTGCAGGCGCTCCACCCGGGCCACGCACTCCCCGGCCAGTTCGTGCAGGGAATCCCCGCGCTGGGCCAGCGGCAGGGTCAACACCAGGCACTGCTCGGGGTTGGAATAGTGCACCAGGCGCAGGGTGTCGCCCACGCTGCGCCGCACCAGCAGGACAGGATCGCCGGGGCGGATCTGGCGCAGGTCCACCACGCCCCGGCAGGCCTCGGCCATCCGCGGCACCAACTCGGCGGGCAGGCTGAAGCGCCGGACCAGGCTCTCCAGCGTGTCGCCCGGACGCACGTCCTCCCGGGCCACGGGCAGCCAGTCGGGGATGGGCGGGGGCGGTTCATGGGCCGTGTGCGGCCAGAGGGCCGTCAGCCCGGTCAGGGCGGCGAGCACGGCGACGCGGAAGGGCCGGAGCAGCAGCTTCACCGCGGGCCGCCGGCCCGCTGGCGGGCCTCGTGGAACAAGGCCTCGAACTGGTCCAGCCGACTCTCCCAGCCGTGGAGACGACGGGCCTCCTCGCCGGCCGTGCGGCCCAGGCGCGCGCGCAGCTCCGGGTCGCGGGCCAGGCGCAGGATGCCCGCGTGCAGTCCGTCCAGCCCGTGGTAGAGCAGGCAGTTCTCGCCGTCGCGCATCACTTCGCGCACGGCGGGTGTGTCCTCCACCAGGATGGCGCGCTCCAGGGCCATGTACTCGAAGACCTTCATGGGGAAGCCGATGTCCGACCAGTCGTCGCTGTAGGTGATGTCGCTTTGGCGCAGCCAGGCGGGCAGCTGGGCGTGGGGGACGAAGTCGGCGAAGTGGACCCGGTCCGCCAGGCTGAGCCTGGCGGTCCAGTCCACGTAGCGCTTGAAAAACGGTCCGTTCCCCAGCACCACGAAGCGCAGGCGCGGCTCCTCGGCCAGCAGTCCGGGCAGAATCTGGTAGAGATCGTCCAAGCGGCGATTGGAGATCTTGCCCACGAAGGTCAGCCAGATCTCCTCCGGCGCCTTGGCCGGCAGCCGCACCGGCTCCGAGCCCTCGAATTCCGCGGCGTCGCGCACCACGCGCACGGGACGGCGCGTCCAACCCTCCAGCAGCTCGCGGTGGGCGTCGTTGACCGTGCTGACCAGCGTGCTGGCCCAGAGCGTGAGATGCTCGAGCAGCCCGTAGGTCCAGGCCAGCGGCAGGTGGCGCCAGGGGCTCTTGTTGTGCTTGCGCACCTGGTGGTAGTGGACGCCCATCACGTCGTAGAGCACGGCCTCGCGCGGGTGCCGCAGGCGCAGGGCCAGCAGGCCGAAGGCCACGAACAACTCGTCCACGAACCAGGCGTCGGGCCGCTCGCAGCGCCGCACGCGCAGGATGGTCGGCACCAGCAGCAGGGCGAAGGCCAGCATGTCCAGCGACTTGAGGCCGGTCCCCGGCCCGGGCACCAGGTACTGGGTGGCTCCGCGGAAAACCCGCGTCTCGAAGCGCCAGCGCGTGTTGGGGCCAATGCTCAGCACCTCGTGGCCGCGCCGGCGCAGGCGGTCGTGGAGGATCACCCAGCGCAGGATGGCGGCCGGGATGCGCTGCTCGTCGACGGGGTGCTGCTGGATCAGGCAGAGTTTCACTCCGGCACCCCGCGACCCGCGGCCGGCGTCTGCGGCGCTGTTCGTCCATCCGGCCGCCCGCCGTCCGGGCGGGGCTCCGCCAGGGCCAGCCGGAAGACCTCTTCGTAGCGGGCGGCCACCGCCGGCCAGTTGAGCTCGAGTTCCACCCGCCGGCGACCGGCCTCGCCCCAGGCGCTAAGGCGCACGGGATCCGCCAGCGCCTCGCGCAGGGCCTGACGCAGCGCGCGGGGGTCCTTGGGCGCGGCCAACAGGCCGGTCTCGCCGTGGCGCACGGCCAGGGGAATGCCCGCCACGTCGCTGGCCACCACCGCCCGCCGGGCGGCCATGGCCTCGAGGATCACGTTGGGCAGCCCGTCCACATTGCCCGCCTGGTCGTGCACGCTGGGCATCACGAACAGGTCGCCCGCCTCCATGAAGGGCGCGATCTCCTCCCGGCCCAGCCGGCCGGGGAAGCAGACCAGCGACTGCAGACCGCGCTCCCGGGCCTGGGCCTTGAGCTCGCCCTCCAGGTCGCCCTCGCCGGCGATGGCCACGCGTAGGCCGGGGAATTCGGCCTTCAGCGGCGGCAGCGCGTCCAGCAGCACGTGGAAGCCCTTCTTCCAGACCAGCCGCCCCAGCGCGATCACCAGCGGCCCTTCCGCGCCGTCCAGCAGACGCGCGCGCAGGGCGGCCACGGCGGCGGGGTCCGCCTGGCGCTCCAGCAGGCCCGGGTCGGCCGCGTAGGGAATCACGTGGCTGCGCTCCCGGGCCAGGCCCAGGGCGCAGATCCGGTCCCGCAACTCGGGCGAGCACGAGGTCAGTCGCGAGGTGGCGCGCACGGCCCGGGCACTCATCCACGAGAAGGGAAAGCCCTTCTCGGCCACGAACACGTCGCTGCCGTGCAGGGTGGAGACCAGTGGCAGTCCCAGTCGCCGGGCGGCGCGGGCGGCGATGAAGGCGTTGGGCAGGAACCAGTGGGCGTGCAGGAGATCCGGCCGGAAGTCCCGGGCCTCGCGCTCCAGCGCCCGCGCGCCGGCAGCCAGCAGCAGCGGGCTCAGGGCCAGCATGCGCGCCTTGAGCTTCACGTCCGCGCGGATGGTCCGCGAGTAGCCCAGCACGTGCCAGGACTCCAGCGGCGCGTAGCGGTAGGTCCGCAGCCGCGCCCGGGGCCGGCCGGCCGCGTCGGTGTCCGTCTCCAGCTCGGCGGGGTCGAAGTCCGGGTCCCAGGCCGTGAGCACGCGCACCGTGTGCCCGCGCGCCGCCAGCTCGTCCAGCAGGAAGCGCACGAAAGGGCCGTTGGTGTCCCCGGCGAAGCGCGGATAGGTGTGCGTCAGGGCCAGGATGCGCACGTCACTCCCCGATGATCTTGATGAGGACCCGCTTGGGCCGGCGGCCGTCGAACTCGCCGTAGAAGATCTGCTCCCAGGGGCCGAAGTCCAAGCGTCCGCCCGTCACGGCCACCACCACCTCGCGGCCCATGACCTGGCGCTTGAGGTGCGCGTCGCCGTTGTCCTCGCCCGTCCGGTTGTGCGCGTAACGCCCGACCGGTTCGTGCGGGGCCAGCTGCTCCAGCCAGCGCTCGTAGTCCTGGTGCAGGCCGGGCTCGTCGTCGTTGATGAACACGCTGGCCGTGATGTGCATGGCGTTGACCAGCAACAGGCCCTCGCGGATCCCGCTGGCGGCCAGCGCCTGCAGTACCTGGGGCGTGATGTTGAGAAAGGCCCGGCGACTGGGCGTGGTGAAGCTCAGTTCCTGGCGGTGGCTCTTCACGCGGCTCTCCTCAGTTCGCCGATCCCGATGGTTCGTCCTGCTTGCGGAAGGCCCGGCGGGCCGCGGCGACAAAGGCGGCCAGTCGCGCCGGATCCTTGGCACCGCTCGCGTCCTCCAACCCCGTGTGGGCGTCCACGGCCGCCGGCCCCACCGCCCGAATGGCCGCGGCCACGTTGGCGGGGCGCAGGCCGCCCGCCAGGATCAGGGGTCGAGTGGTGGCCGCGCGCAGCTGGCGGCTCACGCTCCAGTCGTGCACGCGGCCCGTGGCGCCGTCCGCGCCGCTCAGCGGATCGTGGCTGTCCGTGAGGAAGGCGTTCACCCAGGGCTCGCAGGCCTGCAGGGTCGCCAGCGGCCCGGCGGCGTCGCCGCCGCGGATCACCAGGCTGCGGATCAGCCGCAGCTGCGGGCGCCGGGCGCGCAGGGCGCGCAACTCCGCTGGGGAAATGGCCCCGTGCAGCTGGACCCAGCCGGTGCCGAGGAAATCCGCCAGTTCGGCGATGGCCTCCGCGCGCTCCAGGTAGGTGATCAGCACGGCGCGCGAACCCAGCCCCAGCTCGGCGATCAGGCCGGCCGCCGCGGCCTCGCTCAGGTCCTCGCGGTGCACGGGCAGGCGAAAGGGGAAGCCCAGCAGGTCCGCCCCCGCCTCCCGGCAGAGGCGCGCCTCCGCCGCGTCGCGGATCCCGGCCACTTGGATCCAGCCTTTCATCAACCCACGAAGCCCAGGGCGCGGCCCACCTCGCGCAGCGTGGGGCAGGCCAGCCGCAGGCTCAGCGGGCCGGTCTGCTCCATGCCCGGGTAGTAGGAGTTGCGCCGGGCGTCGGAGATTGAGCGATAGTCCAGCTCCAACACGTAGGACGGCGACAACTCAGGCAATCGGGCGTGGTCCAGGTCTTCCAGCGCGGCCGCGGTCTGCAGGGCCAGCTGCTCCAGCACCCGCTCCGCGTCCTGGCAGAGCACCGAGTCGCCGCGCCCCTCCTGGGTGGGCACCGTGCGCAGGCCGGGCAGCCAGGCTCGGGCCTCCTCGCAGAGCGCCAGATCGCCGGAGGCCAGCGCCAGCGGCACGCCCAGCTCGGCCGCCGCCAGCGTGGCCAGGGTCAGTTCCGAGGCCGGGCGGCCGTTGAGCCTGAGGCCCGTGAAACGCGTCGACATGCTGTGGCAGAGCGGCGCGCCTCCGGAGCCCGCGGCACTGTGCCATCCCACCACAAGCAGGGCGGCGAAGGAGGGATCCAGCTCCTGCACCATGCCGCGCGGATCCCCGCTCCAGCCGCGGATCAGCCGGCAGCCGCGGGGGAACTCCTCCGGACGCAAGTTGCGGCCGGTGTCGTGGGCGTCCTGCACGAAGACTTCGCGCGCGCCCGCCGCCAGGGCCGCCCGGGCCACCGTGACGGCCTCCTGGGCCATCCGGTCGCGCAGGCGCGCGTAGCCCTCCTTGCCCAGTTCCGTCTCGTCCCAGTGCTGGGCGCCGGTCACGCCCTCGATGTCCACGCTGAGGTAGACTCTCATGCTCCGGCCCCCTGGCTGAATTGCAGCGCCGTGGCGTAGAGGCGGATCTGCTTGAGCATGGCCGCCAGGCCGTTGGAGCGGGTGGGCGAAAGGTGCTCGCGCATGCCCAGCGCCGCCACGAAGTCCGGCGGCGTGGCCAGGATCTCCGCCGGCGTGCGGTCGTCGTAGACCCGCAGCAGCAGCGCCACCAGGCCCTTGACAATCAGCGCGTCGCTGTCCGCCGCCAGCCGCACGCGCCCCTCCTCCAGCCGGGCGTGCAGCCAGACCTGGGACTGGCAGCCCCGGACCTTGAAGGCCTCCGTGCGCTGCTCGGCGGGCAGGGCGGGCAGGGCGCCGCCCAGCCGGATGAGCCGTTCGTAGCGCTCCTCCCAGCTCGCCAGGCCCTGAAATTCTTCGACGATGAGTCGCTGCCGCTCGTCCATGGCGCTCCCCTGCTTGACGCGGCCAAGATAAGGCATGGCCCCTGCCCACGCCGCTTCCCAAGCCAGTTGTCGGACCGGTGATCCGTCGGGCCTGGTTCGTCGAGAGGATTCGTGCCTCTGACGGCGGCCAGCCCGGCGGAGCTATATTCGAAGCGATTCAGGCCCCTGCCGCCCTGGGGGGACGGGGCCTGTCCGCCCAGCCAAATCGTGGAGTCCTCGATGCATCGACTGCTGGCCTGTCCCCTGCTCGTCCTGGCCCTGCTGGCCAGTCCCCGTCCCGCCTCACCAGCGGATCCGCCGGCCCCGGGCGATGTCCTGCGCCTGCTGGACCAGCTCCGCCTGGGCCTGTCCCGTCCGGAGCTGGAGGAATCCATCCGGCAGAACATCGAGTCCTCGCTGAACGACGCCGATCCCGGCCTGCGCTTCTGGGTGCAGACCATGGTCAACCTGGACTCGCTGGTGGGCGAAGCCTTCCGCCTCCACGAGCCCGAGTGGACGGAATTCCAGGGGCAGCGGGCCCGCGTGCTGGCCGAGCACTTCAGCGGCGCGGAGATCCGCCAACTGAGCGAGTTGTTCACGCGCGAACCCGTCCAACGGCTTTTCCAGGTGCTGGAATTGCCGGACAGCCTGGTGCAGTCGGCGGGCGACCTCTTCTACACCGGCCTCCAGGGCGACGTGGAGCGCCTGATGGGCGATGCCCTGGCACCCTATCTGGAAGCCGCGGGAGAAGAAGAATGAGCCCGCGGACGGCACCGGCCCTGGCCGGTCTGCTGCTGCTCTTGTGGGTCGGCGCCGCCGCGGCCGCCCGGACGCCCGCCCCCGTCTTGTCCGACAGCCTGCGGCTGGCCGAGATCCAGATCCTGCTGGACGAGGTGGGGATGGGCTACTCGCGGACGGAGATGGAGCGCACCATGCTCGAGCGCGTGCGCGGCGGGCTGCGCGCCCAGGACAGCAGCCTGGCCCGCTCGGCCGAGCCGCACCTGGAGGCCGTGGTCAAGGCCGCCTTCGACCAGCACCAGACCGAGGTGCGCCAGCTGCAGGAGCTGGTCTCCGCCCCGCTGGCCGCCGCCTTCACGACCCAGGAGATCCGCGAGCTGACCCGCACCTTCCGCGCGGAGCCCGTCCGGCGCCTGCTGACCCAGCTGCAGTCCAGCAACACACTGATCCAGGACCGCGGCGCCGCGGTGTTCAGCGCCGTGGGCCGCGACGTGCAGGTCTTCCTGCGGGCCAAGCTGGCCGTGGAGAGCCAGCGCCGGGAGGCCCAGATTCCGCCGTTGCTGCGCGCGCCGCCCAAGAACTGAAGTCCCGCGCCGGGAGGAGCCCATGTCTCAGCTGGAACACCTGCGGATCATCGGCGATCGCGTCCTGATCCTGCCCGACGCCGGCCAGCAACGCTCGGGGGCCGGGCTCTACTTGCCACCCAGCGTCAGCGAGAAGGACAGCGTGCAGGGCGGCACGGTGGTGGCCGTGGGGCCGGGCACACCCATGCCCGACCCGGAGAGCGCCGACGAACCCTGGCGGGCCGAAATCCGCCGGCCGCGCCATCTGCCGCTGGAGGTGGAGGTGGGGGACTACGCGCTCTACCTGAAGAAGGCGGCCATCGAACTCAGCTACCGCAACCGGCGCTATCTGATCGTGCCCCTGGCGGGCATCCTGCTGGTGGAGCGCGACGAGAACCGCATCCCGCTGGACGAGCTGCTCGGGGAGTGAGTTTTAGGAAGTGACACGAAGTCCACGAAGACAGGAGAAGGGCACGAAGAATGAGCTGGATTTGAAGGGAGAGATACCCCGCTCAATGCCCGACTGCACGCGCTGGCAGCAGGACAGGTGACTACCACATCCATCTTCCAGCTTCCGTCTTCAAACTTCCCTTGCTTCGTGCTCCTTCGTGTCCTTCGTGTCCAACGCGTCTGCCCCTTGCGAGAGATCAGACAAGCAGGTCAGCCAGCGGCCCGCCCTGCAGTTCGTCCTCCCCGAAGATCGCCAGCCCCCAGCGCCCCGCGGCGGGATCCACCCAGGCCCGGTACATGCCCTGGCTGTTGAAGGCCAGCGCCGCTCCGTCCCGCCCCACGCTCACGCAGCCGCCCTCGCCGCCCACTTCCGCCACGCGCTCCAGGGCCGCGCTCACAGCCTCCTCCAGCGACTGGCCGCCCAGGCGCACCCGGGCCTCCAGTTCGTGGGCGAAGACCGTGCGGATGAAGGCCTCCCCCACGCCCGTGGCCGAGACCGCCAGGGAGCGATTGTCCGCGTAGGTGCCGGCGCCGATCACCGGGCTGTCGCCGATCCGGCCGGCGGGCTTGTTGGTCATCCCGCCCGTGGAGGTGGCCGCCGCCAGGTCGCCGGCGGCGTCGCGGGCCGCCGCGCCCACGGTGCCGGCATCGTCGTCCCGCGCCGGGGCCGCCGCGCCGGCGTGATCCAGCAGGACATGGCCGCCCGCTTGAGCCGCTGCCAGTTGCGCCGCCCGCTCCTCCGTCCGGAACCAGTCCGGATCCTGCAGCACCAGGCCGCGCGCCGCCAGCCAGTCCTCCACGGCCCGGGCCTCGCTGAAGACGCGCCCCTCCTCCAGCAGCCGGCGGGCCGCCCGGATGGGGTTGCGCAGCCGGCGCGCGCCGCAGAGCGCCCCGGCGCGCAGGTCCCGGCCGTCCATCAGCGCGGCGTCCATCTCCACCACGCCCTGTGAGCTCAGGACACTGCCCCGGCCGGCGTTGTAGAGCGGATGGTCCTCCAGCGCCTCCACGGCTGCCTGCACGGCGTCCAGCGCCGATCCGCCGGCGGCCAGCACGCGCCAGCCCGCCGCCAACGCTTGGCGCAGTCCGTCCTGGCGGCCCGTCAGGGACTCCGGCCGGCTGAGATCCGCCCGCAAGGGACCGGCCCCGCCGTGCACCACCAGCAGCGGTCCGGCGGCCGCTGTCACGGCCTGCAGCTTCATGTTTCCTCCTGTGCGTGCGGGCGGGACTCCGCCTCGCGCCAGTCCACCAGTTCGCTGAGCAGGCGGGTGGCGAAGGCGCCGGATTCCAGCGTGAACTCCAGCCCGAGGCTCGGCCCGTCCACGCCCAGCTCCAGACCCTCCGGCAGAGTGCGCAACGCCCGTCGGGTCCCCGGCGCGCGCTTGCCCAGCGAGACCCAGAGCTCGCGCGGCGTTCCAAAGGCCGCCAGGGCCTCGTCCTCCAGCGCGGCGGCCGGACTGCTCGGCGGCGGGGTCAGCCGATCGGCGCCGAAGATGGGTCCGGTAAGCCGCAGCTCGCCGGCCGCCAGCCGCGCCTGGTCCGCCGCCGGGTCGTCGCTGTAGAACAGGCCGCCCGTCGCGGTCTTCTGCAGGATGTCCCCCGCCAGCACCGTATCCAGCAGCCCGCGCTCGTGGCGCAGCAGCCAGTAGAGATTGAACAGCGCGCTCTGCAGCGCGGAGAGCGCGAAGTCGCCCGGCCGGATGCGGCGCGGCTGGGCCAGCAGGCGCAGGCCGATCTCCACGTTGCGCCCCTGCCAGCCGAAGCGTTGGGGACCGAAGAGGTGACCCATCCCACCCTGGGCCAGCAGCGCGGCGGACGAGGCCCGCACGGCGTTCAGGGCCGACTCCGGCGGGGCGTCCAGCTCGCGCACGACGATGCGAAAGCGATTGGCCTTCAAGTGACCGCGCCGCAGCTTGTGGCTGTGGGGGTGGGGCGGGCCCAGTTGCAGGTCGGCGTGGGCGAAGCGCTCCAGCCGCGGGCCCGCGGCAGCCGGCAGGCTGATCCACTGCCGGGTGAGGGCGTGCCGGTCCTTCTGCCCCGCCACGCCGATCTCGCCCCGCGGCAGGCCCAGCTGCCGGGCCACCTCCTGCAGGGCCGTGTCCGTGTTCCAGCCCCGCTTGGTCAGTTCCAGGAAGAGGTGGCCCTCGCCACCGTCGGGTGGGTAGGCGGGAATCTCCGTCACCTGGAAGTCCTCCGGCAGGCTGCGGATCACACCCGCCGGGCGCGGCAGCTCCAACAGCGGGGCCGGGTTCAGGATCTCCTCGCGCCGCTCCAGCCAGGCATCGTTCATGTGTCACTCCAGCGGAAGGCCTTGAGACCGACGAGCGCGCAGCCCGCGCCGAAGGCCAGCAGAATGCCGCAGACCGGCAGCAGTTCGGTCCAGCCGAAGCCACGCCACAGGGCGCCCTCCAGGGCCAGGATCGACCACTTCACCGGGCTGACCGTGCCCAGGGTGCGCATCCACTCCGGCATGAAGAAGAGCGGCACCATCCCGCCGCCCAGCATGGCCAGCACGGTCAGCAGCGACCAGCCCAGTCCGCTCACCGCGCGCTCGCTGCGCCCCAGCACGGAGATCAGCAGCATCAGCCCGGTGAAGGCGAAGGCCGTGGCCAGTCCGGCCGCCACCAGCAGCAGCGGGCGCTCCGCCGCCACGCCGAAGGGCCGGCCGATGAGCATGAGCAGCAGCACCAGTGCCAGGATGGTCAGGAAACAGGCCAGCGCCTTGCCGGCCAGGATCTGGCGGCGCTTGAGGGGTGCGGCACGCAGCCGCCGCAGCGTGCCTTCCTTGCGCTCCACCACCAGCGAGATGCCAAACGAGGCCGCCACGCTGATGATGCCCCACAAAAGGCCCTGGGGAAAGGAGATCTCGAAGGAGGACTGCGGACCCGAGCGCTCGGCCACCAGCTCGCGCGCCGTCACCCGCAAGGGCTCCCAGCCCTGCAGGAAGCCGCCGCCCTGGTCCGCCGTGCCCGCCTGGACCGCAGCCAGGGATTCAGCCACGGCACGGCTCTCCAGGAAGCGGCCCAGTTCGCCCGTCCAGCGTCGCAGGTAGTCCAGCTCGGGCCGCGCGGCCGGCGGCCGGGCCAGGCTGTCGCTCCAGGCCCGCACCTGGGGCAGGAAGGAGCGCGGGGTGGAAAAGCGCTGCTCCAGGCCCTTGAAGGCCTGTTCCATCAACACGCCCTGCAATAGGGCGACTTCGGCCTGGCGGGCTGGATCGTGCAACAGCTCCACGGCCGGCGGCTCCCCGCCGAACAGCCGCTCGCCGCGGGCTCCGAAGCCGGGTTGCACGATCAGGGCGGCCGTGGCCCGACCCCGGCGCACGGCGGCTTCCGCGCCCGCCAGGCTGTCCCGTACGGCGTTCAGACCGGGCCGGGCCGCCACGCTGTCCAGGAAGGCCGCCGAGGCGGCGCTGGAGTCCAGGTCCACCAGCCGCAGGGGGATCCGTCGCTCACTCTCGTCTCCACCACCCGAGAAGACGAAGCCGAAGAACAGCGCGTAGAGCAGGGGAAAGGCGAAGGTGAAGAACAGCCCGGCGCGATCGCGGAGCAGCAGGCGGAGATCCTTGAGGCAAATCGCGAGGATGGTGCCCATCTCAATCCCTCAAATGACGACCGGTGAGCCGCAGAAAGACCTGCTCCAGGTCGGGTTGCCGCAGGGTGAAGGAGTCCAGCGGACCGGCGGCCTGCAGGCGCGCCAGATCCGCCAGCGGATCCCGGGTTTCCACGTGGAGGGTCTCGGAACCCCGCACGGCCTCCAGCTGCGAGGAGCCGTGGGCGGCCAGCAGGGCGGGCACCGTGTCCAAGGCCAGCAGTCGGCCCTGATCCACAATGGCCACCCGGTCGCAGAGGCGCTGGGCTTCCTCCATGTAGTGCGTGGCGTAGAGCACGCCGCGCCCGGCCGCGCGCTGGTTCTCCACCAATTCGAAGAGCGCCAGGCGCGATTGGGGATCCACGCCCGCCGTGGCCTCGTCCAGCAGCAGCAGCGCGGGCTCGTGCAACAAGGCCACGGCCAGGTTGAGTCGGCGCTTCATGCCGCCGGAGAAGGTCCCCACCCGGTCCCTGGCCCGGCCCGCCAGACCCGTCTCCTCCAGCACGGCCGCGCAGCGCCCGCTCAGGCGCGTGCCCCGCAGTCCCTGGATGCGCCCGAAGAAGTCCAGGTTCTCCCGGGCACTCAGCTCGTCATAGAGGGCCAGTTCCTGAGGGGCCAGGCCCAGCCGGGCCCGGATGCGCGGGTCGCAGGGATCGCCACCCAGCACGCGGACGCGCCCGGCGGCGGGAAGCAGCAGGCCGCAGAGCAGGGCCATCAGCGTGCTCTTGCCGGCGCCGTTGGGCCCCAGCAGGCCCAGGATCTCGCCCGGCCGCAGCTCCAGGGACAACCCGTCCACGGCCCGGCGCTCGCCATAGGAGAAGTGGAGCCCTTCCACCATCAGCAGCTCGTCCACACTCCTCCTCTGCCTGTTGCCGTGTCCGGTCCGGACTCACCACGAAGCCCACGAAGAAAAACGAAGATCGGGAAGGAGAAAACGGAGTCAACTCGTCCCACCTGGAACAGTGGATCCAATCAAACTCTTCGTGTGCTTCTGCCCGCCTCCCGCTCTTCGTGGTGAAATTGGTTTGCTTTAGAAGCGCAGAGCGTCCAGGAACTCGCGGGCGCTCAGCGTGTCACAGCCGTAGATCGCCTGCTTGACCCGGGCGCGGCCCGCCTCGTCCAGCTTGGCCGCCGCCAGGCCGTCGAACTTGGCGTCCAGGTCCTCCTGGGTCATGGGCTCGCGCGGATCGCCCTTGGGGTACTCCAGGTACTCCTCCACCTCCACGCCGCTCTTGCTGCGGATCCGCACGCGGCTGGGCTGCTTGGCCGGGAACATCTGCTCAAACTCCAGCGAAGCCTCGCCCTGGATCCGGTCGATGACCTCGCGGATGGCCGGGTCGTGGATCTTCTCGTCGCTGAAACTGGCCGTGCTGATCTTGCCGTCCACGATGGCCGCGGCGACGCAGTAGGGCAGGCTGTGATCCGCCGTCTCACGGCTCTCCGGCCGGTATTTGTGCGGGTCGAACAGGATGTCGCAGGCCCGGGCGATGGTGGTCACCGTGACCTTCTCCACGTCCTGCCAGGCAAAGCCGCCCTTCTTCATGGCCTTGAGCGTGGCCGAGAGGTGGGTGTGGGTGAGCGCCTCCGTCGGGAAGGCCTTCATGCCGCACTCGAGGATCTTCCAGGGCCGGCCGCCCGGTGTCCCCGGCAGCGAGCCCAGCAGGGCGTCCTCGTCCCAACCCGGCCCGAAGCAGTGCTGGAAGCCCTCCTTGCCTTCGAAGACCGCCTCGGTGCCCGTGTAGCCGCGCTGGGCCAACAGGGCCGCCTGCACGCCGGCCTGCACGGCCAGCGGATCCACCGTGTTCTTCATCATGGTCAGCTTGCCCGCCGTGGGGCAGCCGATGGTGTGGCTGTGGCAGCCGGCGATGCCGATGGCGTGCACCAGCTGGTCTTCGTTCAGCCCCAGCAGCAGGCCGGCCACCAGCGGGCTGACGAACTGGGTCAGCGTGGCGTGATGCCAGCCGCGCTCGCGCACGCCGGGCGTGGCGAAGAGGCAAAGGCGCATCTCGAACTCGTAGGCCACCAGGATGGCCAGCAGCACGTCCTTCATGCTGCGGCCCGCCAGCTCCCCCGCCGCCAGGGCCGCCGGAATGAGGTCGGAGGGATGGCTGGGGTCCTCCTTCCAGTAGATATCGTTGAAGTCCAGCGCGCGGATCATCAGGCTGTTCACCAGGCTGGCGCTGATGGCCGGCAGGCGCTCGCCGAACCCGATCAGCGTGGCCTCGGGCTTGCCGCCCAGCTCCGTGTAGAGGCCCCGCAGGGCGCTCACGTCTCGCGTGTGCACGCTGCCGTAGGCGCAACCGATGGAGTCGTAGAGGAAGTGGCGGGCCTTCAGCAGAACGTCGGCGGGAATCTCCTCATAGCGGAGGCCGAGCACGAATTGCGCCATCTGGCGGGAAAAGCTGGTCATGGGGCTCCTCGAAACTTGGGTTCGCACGGGTCGGGAATCCGGCGCTCAAGGTAGCAAGGACGAGGCGCCCTCATTCGTCGAGCAGGGTTTGGCTAGTCAGTGTAATCCAACCACGGAGGCACGGAGGCACGGAGACTCAGCAGGACAAGGCTGTGATTTGAGCTGGGCCCGCGTTCCACGTCTGACTCTGTGTCTCTGAGACTCGGTGGTGAGTCTCTCAGCGCAGCAGCGTCACCGAAGTCAGGGCCCGCCGGCCCGCCCGCACGCCTTCCACCCAATAGCGCCCGCTGGGCAGAGCGTCGGCCTCCCAGATGAAGCGGCCGCCGCCCGCGTCGTGCTCCTCGCACAGGCGGCCGGCCGAGTCGAAGATGCGCAGGCGCGTGCGGCCCGGGCCGGGCGGCAGCTCGAGCTGGACCTGGGAATTGAAAGGATTGGGCCAGGCGCGCAGCTCCAGGCGCTCCGGACCCGCGCCCCGCTCCGCCGGCGGCAGGGCCGGCGGCACGGCCGTGTCCGCCTCCAGGATGTAGAGCAGGCCCTCGTCCAGGGTGGCGCGCCAGAGGCCCCAGCTGTGACCCTCGTGATACAGGCGCGCCAGGTGCGGCACGCCGCGCTCCTCCAGCAGGGCCACGCAGGGCTCGGAGGTCTGGATGATGTCCTCGATGTCGTAGCTGCCCCAGTTCAGATAGACGCGCAGGCTGTCGGGGCTCAACTGGGCCAGGGCCTGACGGTTGGCGGCTGGGATGTAGGGGCTCATCAGCACGCCCCGGCCGAAGGCGGCGGGAAAGTGGCCCAGCAGATAAGTGGAGATGTTGCCGCCGTCGGAGGCGCCCAGGCTGATCCAGCGCGCCGGATCGTCGTAGGTGGCCCACTGGGCGCGCACCGCCGGCAGCACCGTGTCCACGATGAAGTGCGCGAACAGGTCCTGCTGGGTGGTGTGGTACTCGGCCGTGCGGTTGACGGGCGGCACGCAGACGAAGATCGGCAGCTCCAGGTTGGGGTGCTGGTCCGCCAGCCAGGCCACCACATTGCGCAGGGAGCCCAGCGTGAGGTACTCCGAGCCGTCGTGGACCACGCAGACGGGCCGCGCCTGGCCTTCCTGGTAGCCGGGCGGCAGCAGGATCTGGATCGTGCGCGTGTTGTTCAGCTGCGGGCTGTAGAAGGCCGGCCAGCTGACCAGCGTGCCATTGGGCAGGCCCAGGTTCTGGATCTCTTGCGGCTGCACGTACTCGGGCATGGCCAGCTCGCTGTTGGGGCCGAAACCGCCCGAGCAGGTGTGCGGGTTCAGCGGATCCAGGATCCACTCCGAGCCGTTGCGCACCAGCTTGTAGTCCAGCCGTGCATCGGCCTCGCAGAGGAAATGCCGCTCCCACAAGTTGGTGCCCGCGATCAGAGTCAGGCTCAGGTTGGGCGACCAGCCCGTCATGTCTCCCGCCACGGCCAGGCTGGAGGCCGTGCCCCGCCAGATGAACCAGGCCCCGTCGGCCTCGCGGATCGGTGTCTCGCCGCCAGGCAGGTGGGCGAACAGGCTGTCCACCACAGCCTGGCGCTCGCCCACGGGACGCCCCAGCAGATCCGTCAGGAACTCGGCGAAGCCCTGGGCGCGCAGGGGGGCCCAGAACAGCAGGCAGAGCAGGAGTAAGGTGAGGTGCTTCATGGCAAGTCCTTGATTGGTGCTGGATTCAAGGAGCCAATTCCCCGGGCGGGCCTCAAGTCGAGAGTTTATTCTGACGATGATTCAATTTGAAACCCTATCACCCTTCCTTCCCCCCCAGGAGGTGTCATGGCTCGCAGCATCCATCAACGAATCATCCGCCTGGCCGTGCTCTGCGCCCTGGTGCCCGTCCTGATGATTCTCGTCACCATCTGGTGGCGCGAGCAGAGCGTGGGCCGGGCCATCGGCTCCGACTTGCGTGCCCAGCTGGAAACCGAACTGAACCACATCGACTACGGCATCCTGCAGACCTGCCGGACGTCGGACGAATTGATCCGGCGCCAGGTGGAGGCCAACCTGCTGGTGGCCCGCCAGACCCTGAGCGCCCGCGGCTTCGGCCCGGCGGGCGGCAGCGTGAGCTGGCCGGCGGAAAACCAGCTCAGCAAGGAAAAGGGCAGCGCCAATCTGCCCGCGCTGCGCATCGGCGGCCAGGTCCTGGCGCCCAATTCCTCCTTTGAGCAGCCGACGCCGCTGGTGGACGAGGTCACCCAGGCCGTGGGCGGGACGGTGACCCTGTTCCAGCGCATGAACGAGCAGGGCGACATGCTGCGCGTGGCCACCACCGTCAAGAGGAAGGACGGCAACCGGGCCATCGGCACCTACATCCCGGCCATCCAGCCGGACGGCCAGCCCAACCCCGTGCTGGAGCGGATCCTTAACGGCGAGGAGTATCGCGGCCGGGCCTTCGTGGTGGACGCCTGGTACATCACGGCCTACTCGCCGCTCAAGGACGCCGCGGGCCGCGTGACAGGCATGCTCTACGTGGGCATCCTGCAGGAGGCTCTGCCCGCCCTGCGCCAGGGGATCCTGGACATCGTGGTGGGCCGCACGGGCTACGTCTTCGTGCTGGGCGGCTCGGGCGAGCAGGAAGGCGTCTACATCATCTCGCAGAAGGGCAAGCGCGACGGCGAGTCGATCCTCAAGGCCAAGGACGCCGAAGGCAAGGAAGTCATCCGCGACATGGTCAGCCGGGCCAAGGCCGCCAAGGGCGAATTCGTCCAGGTGCGCTACCTGTGGACGGACACGGTGAGCGGACGGACGGCGCCCAAGGTGGCCAGCGTGGTCTACTTCGAGCCCTGGGACTGGGTCATCGGCGCCAGTTGCTGGGAGGATGACTTCATGAGTCCCCTCCAGCGCCTGAAATCCCAACTGCTGATCACCCTGCTCTGGGTGGCGGCCATCGGCGGCCTGACCTTCGGCTTGGCGGCCTGGCAGGCCCGCAGCCAGGGCCGGCGTCTCACGGCGCCCCTGCACCGTCTGACCGAGATCACCCAGAGCGCCATGGCCGGGGACCTGAATCAGGACGAAGCGCTGGAGGCCCGCGAGATGCGCGAGTACTCGGAGCTGGCCCTGCTCTCGGAGGGCTTCCTGGGCATGATCCGCGCCATCCGCGACAACCTGGGCCTGTTGGAGGACCAGCGCGCCTATCTGGGGCGCAACGTGGAGCATCTGTTGGAGGCCACCAACCGCTTCGCCGCCGGCGACCTGACGGTCCACGTGGTTCAGGAGCGGGACGACGAGTTGGGCCGCCTGATCGAAGGCTTCAACCGGGCGCTGGGCTCGCTGCGGCAGCTGATGGGCGGCCTGGCCAGCAACTCGGCCGAGCTGGGCCAGTCGGCGGAGGGCCTGGAGCGGATCGCCGGACAGCTGCGGCAGGTCTCGGGCGACACGCGCCACCAGGCCCAGGGCGCCACGGCCAACCTGGCCCAGGTGGACGGCGGCATGCAGACCATGGCGGCCGCCACCGAGGAGATGTCCGCCACCATCGAGGAGATCGCCCAGTCCTCGCGGCAGGCCGCCCACGTGGCCGGCGAAGCCGTGCAGTCCGCCGATCAGGCCGGGCAGGCCATCCAGACCCTGGACGAATCCAGCCAGAAGATCGGGGCCGTGATCCAGGTGATCGACAGCATCGCCAAGCAGACCAATCTGCTGGCCCTGAACGCCACCATCGAGGCGGCGCGGGCCGGGGAGGCGGGCAAGGGTTTCGCCGTGGTGGCGGGGGAAGTGAAGGAGTTGGCGGCCGGGACCTCGCGGGCCACGGAGGACATCCGGCGGATGATCGACGCCATCCAGCACGACACCACGCGCACCGTGGACGAGATCGGCCACATCCTGGAGGTGGTGACCCGGATCCGCGACCTGCAGGGCAGCATCGCCGGCGCCATCGAGGAGCAGTCGGCCACCACGCGCGAACTCAGCCGGCAGATCGGCCACGTGGCCGGCGACACGTCCCAGGCCGCGCGGGCCATCGAGAGCGTGATGAACGGGACGGCGGCCACGGGCAAGGGCGCCGACGACACCTTCGACTCCGCCGCCCAGCTGGCCAAGCTGGCCCAGGCCCTGACGGGCCAGGTGGCGCAGTTCAAGTACTGAGCGTGGTGCGGTCCGGCGTCAGGCCTTGAGCGCCAGCCGCAGGCGCAGCTGCTCTGGACGCAGGGTGTTCGACGGACGACCGCCCTGCTCCGCCAGCAGCGCCAGCCCGGGGGCCAGCGTTTCCACGGTGGCGTGCCGGCCCTGGGCCTCGCCCAGCGGCAGGCCGTCGGCGGGAATGCGCCGGGCCTGCCCGTCCTGTTCCAGCCACAACCGGCCCTCGCCCGCGCAGACCAGGTCCGCGTGACCGCGGCCGCCCTGGGGGTCCGGATGCACCAGGGCCAGCCCGAGGGAGCGCACCACAGCGGGCTGGGGCAGTGCGCCCTCGCGCCTAGCCTCGCGCAGCCGCAACTCAACGGCCTCGAGCACGCGGGCCGGATGCCGGGCGGCGGCGGCCTGTTGCAGCAGCCAGCCGCGCAGGGTGAGCAGCAGGCGCAGGGCGGCCTCCGACTCTCCCTCGCACTCCAGGGCGCAGAGCAGCACGCGGTCCTGACCCACGCGCCAGAGGTTGATCAGCCGGGCGCCCTCGTCCCGGGGCGGATGCCACTCCAGCGCCACCCGCCCGGGCAGGGGATTCTCCTCCACGTCCAGCAACTGGCGCAGCCGCTGCAGGCCGGGCGCGGAGCGCTCCAGCGGCAGCGGCCACTCTCCCAGCGCGGGCAGCAGCGGCTCGAGCATGTCCAGCAGGCGCAGCTGCAACTCCACCTCGGGCACCAGACTCTCCAGGTAGGCGAAGAGCCGGTCGTCGAAGAAGCGCGGCGTGTCCGCCGAGAACCAGAGGATGCCGCGGCGGTCCAGGCTGAACCAGGGCAGGCGCACGTTGGAGCGCACGCCCTCGCGCAGCGCCACCTGGGTGGACAGGGAGACGCCCCGCTGTTCCAAGTGGGCCGCCAGGTCGTCGATGCGATCCCCGCGCCGCCGCTCCAGCAGGGGTCCCAGACTGGTGGCGCGCAGGGGCATCACGTGGAACTGGTCGATGAACAGCGAACCCGGCCGGGCGCGCTGGAAGGGCACGGGCACCACCAGGCCGTCCTCGCTGACGAAGGCCAGGCCGATGCGGAACACCCGGCCCCGGGGTGGATCCCCCATGGGACGCAGGGCGACGGCGACCTCGTTGACGTGGATCAACAGGGCCTGCGAATACTCGTCCAGGCTGCGCACCTGGGTCTGCCGCTCGCGAAAGCGGCGCCGCGAGGCGTCCAGGCGCTCCTGGCTGTCCGGGGAGAAAATGTTCATGGGTGGAATCAGGGCGCGACCCGCCGGACATCCGCCGGACATCCGCGGGTCGCGCCCGCGATCTCAATACTTGGGCTGCACGCCGGCTTGGCTCAGCATGTAGTGGATGGCGTCGTAGAGGTCCTTTTCCTGGCAGTCCATGCACGTGCCCTTGGCGGGCAGGGTCCCGAAGGTGCCGGTGAAGCCCTCGGTGACGTGCTTGATCAGGGTGGGCATGCCCTTGGCGGCCTGGGTCTCCCAGCGGACCTTGTCCGTCAGGGGCGCGGCGCCGGAGACGCCGGTCATGTGGCAGGCGAAGCAGGCCTTGTCGTAGACCAGCTTGCCGTTGGCCAGGTCCACCGGATAGGCGGGACCGGCGGGAGCCACCGCGGGGGCCGTGGTCTCGGCGGGCTTGTCGCCGCCGCCGCAGCCCAGCATGAACAGGACGCCCAGGCAGGCTCCCAGGGACAGCATGTTCTTCATCAGGATCCTCACGTTGTTGAACAATAGACTGCGCGCAAGGTAGAAATAACGGCCTGTCCGCCGTCCCGACCCCGGACCGCCGAATGCCATCTTTCGCGGCAAACCGGGGAGGACCGCATGAACGCCGAGACCCTCATCAGCCAACTGGAAGGCCAGGCCCGCTTGATCCGCGACCTGCTGCTGGACACCCCGCCGGAGGCCGCGCGCTGGCGGCCCGGGGCGGAGAGCTGGTCCCTGCTGGAAGTGACCGCCCATCTGCTGGATGAGGAGCGCGAGGACTTCCGCCTGCGCCTGGACCTGACCCTGCATCAGCCCGACCGGGAGTGGCCGCCCATCGATCCCCAGGGTTGGGTGCACGCCCGCGCCTACCAGGAGCGCGAGCTGGACGCGGTGCTGGAGGCCTTCCTGCGCGAACGCGAGGATTCCCTGGCCTGGTTGCATGGGCTGCGGGAGCCGGACTGGGGGCGCGCCCACGCGCATCCCGCTGGGTTTTCCCTGCGCGCCGGCGATCTGCTGGCGGCCTGGGTGGCCCACGACCTGCTGCACGTGCGGCAGATCGCGCGCCTGCAGCTGCAGCGGCTGGCCCGGGACTGCGCGCCCTATTCCCCGGACTACGCCGGCCCGCTCAGCTGACCCGTTCGCCCACCCGGCCCACCAGCAGCGTGAAGTCGTCGGCGAAGCCCTCGCGCCCCTGGAAGCGGACCACCTCGCGCTCGATCAGGCCTACCAGCTCGCCCGGCGTGCATTCGTCGTGGCGCCGCGCCAGCTCCGCCAGCCGCGCCTCGCCGAACTCCTCCTCGCCCATGTCCAGGGCCTCGCTCACGCCGTCGGTGTAGAGCAGCAGCAGGTCGCCCGTCCGCAGCTCCAGCTCGCCGCGCCCGTACTCGGCCTCCGGCAGCACGCCCAGCAGCAGGCCGGTGGAGTCCAGCCGCTCCAGGCCGCCCGCCCGGCGGATCACCAGGGGCGGGTTGTGGCCCGCGTTGACATAGAAGAAGCGGCCGGAGCGCGGGTCGAAGACGCCGACGAAAAAGGTGATGAACTGCTCGTCCTCGGTGTTGGCACAGATCAGCTGGTTGATGCCCTCGACGATCTCCTCCAACCGGCCGCCGCCCCGGATGGACGTGCGCAGCGAGGCCTGCAGGTTGGCCATCAGCATGGCCGCCCCGGCGCCCTTGCCCGAGACGTCGCCCACGGCCAGCACGGTGCGCCCGTCCGGCAGGGGCACCACGTCGTAGTAGTCGCCGGCCACCTCCAGGCAGAACAGGCTGCGCGCCATCACCTCCAGCCCGGGCGTGGCGGGCAGGTCCGAAGGCAGGAAGCGCTGCTGGATGCGCCGCGCCATGGCCAGTTGCTCGTCCAGCCGGCGCTTCTCCAGGTTCTCCTCCAGCAGGCGCAGATTCTCCGCGGCCAGGGCCACCTGGCTGCTGAGCGTGGACAGGGCCCGCAGCTCCTCCCCGCTGAAGTCCTCCCCGTCGCGCTTGGCGCCCACGGCCAGGAAGCCCGCCGTCTCGCGCGAGACCCGCAGAGGCAGCAGCAGGGCCGTCTGCCGCGCGCGCAGCCACTCCACCTCCGCCGGGGCGAGTTCCAGCCGCCGGCTGGCCAGCAGTTCGTCCAGCGGCAACGGGGCCTCCAGGTCGGCCAACAGGGTGAAGAGCGGCGACTGGGCGGCAAAGGGCGTGGCCTCGCCGCAGGAGGGGCAGACGGTTCCCGCGCCCTCGCGCAGCACGGGGACGACGGAGCCCGTCTCCAGCTCCTCCAGCAGGCGCTCCTCCAGGTGCCGCCAAAGGCTGGCGCGGTCGGGCATGGCGATGATCCGCTGGTGGAAGCCCTGCACCATGTCGCGCAGGCGCTGGCGCTCGGGGAAGACCCGGCCCTCCAGGGCCGTCATCAGCCGGCGTTGCAGAGGCACGGCGGCCAGGGCCAGCAGCAGGGCCGTCAGCAGGACCGCGCCGCGCGCGCTGATCTGCAGCCAGCCCAGCACCAGCTGGGCGGCGCAGAACAGCCCGGCCACCAGGACGGCCAGCAGCAGCGCGGCCCAGAGGGCGTAGCGCGTGCCGCGCCGCAGGCGACCCTCCACCTCCAGCAGGCGGTAGCGCCCGAAGGCCCAGGCCGTGGACACGGGGGAGAGCAGCACGGTCAGCAGGACCAGGCTGATGGTCCAGAGGATCACGGCCTGGGGCCAGCGCGCGGTCCAGGCGGGAAGCAGGTTGAAGAGCAGGATCAGCGCGGCCAGCAGGGCCAGCCCCGGGCCCGAGCCCATCAGCACCAGCGCGCCCTGGCGCCGCTCCAGCGGGCTGCGCGCGTGCCGCACGCACCAGAGCAGGCGCAGCAGGCCGCCCAGCACTTGCAAGGCCAGCACGGCGAAGATCCAGGGCCCCAACCAGACCGGTTGGCCGGGCAGGACCTGCGCCGTGCCCTGCAGCAGCATGGGCAGGTAGCAGACCAGGTAGACGGGCCAGCGCCGGCCGCGGAACCACGAGAGGGGCCGGGGGAAGAGCAGCAGCAGGTGCAGCCAGAAAGCGCTGAAGCCCATCGCCAGCACGCCCAGGCCGGCCTGCAGCCAGCGCTGGCCTGGGATCTCGAAGGCCGCGTAGGAGCCGTTGAGCATCACCACGGCCACGGTCATGAAGGAGGCCATGGACAGGCTAAACAGCAGCAGGGCGCGCACGCCGGGGGAATCCGGCCGCCGCCGGAGGGCCCAGAGCCCCACCAGGGCGAAGGCGAAGGCCGTCAACGTGCGCAGGACCAGCAGCACGACGAAGGAGACCAGCTCCCCCGCGGGCACCGGCCGCGTGCGCAGCCGGCCCTGCTGGATCCCGTCCGCCCCGCGCCAACTCAGGCGCAGCTCGCGCCCGGGCGCCGCGGGCTGGTGGATCCGGGCCAGGATGGCGGGCAGGTCGCGCAGGCTGTCCTCGAGGGCCAGCAGGGTGTCCCCGGAGCGCGGGACGGGGGGCGCGGGGAAGTCCACGGTGGTGACCCGCTCGAAGATGGCCAGGCTGTCCGTCCGCTGCTGGAGGCTGCTCTGCACCGTGCCCGAGGCCGCCCAGGCCGCGACCTTGCTGGCCTCGCGGGTGAAGAAGACGGCCATGTAGGCCAGCAGCAGGCCGGTCAACGCGAACAGGAGCCCGTGGAACAGGCGCTTGGACATCGGCGGTCTCCGGAACCAGGATTGAGAGTTGGTCACGCTGTGGCCCGCGCAGCGGGTTCGGGTGCGGGAAAATACACAAGCGGAAGCGGACCTCGCCCGGGAGATCGCCTGTGGGAGATCGCCTGTGGGAGATCGCCTGCGGGAGATCGCCTGCGGGATTCCGCCCGCGGCAGGATAAGGAACAGGCGGCCCGGGGCCGCCTGTGGGTGGTGTCTCACATGATCATCGGATAAGGCGGCGCGGCTCAGGGGCAGGACTCGTCCACCTGACCGTCGCAGTTGTTGTCCACGCCGTCGCCGCAGATCTCCGCGGAGCCGGGCCAGACGCTGCTGTTGGAATCGTCGCAGTCGCCGGACGTGGACGTGTAGGACCCCCAGGGCATCTCGCAGGCCCAGATGCCGGATCCGTCGGCGCCCCAGCCGTCGCCGTCGTTGTCCGGGTACCACATCTGGCCGAGGCCCTCGTCGGTCTGGCCGTCGCAGTTGTTGTCCTGATTGTCGCAGATCTCCGGCGCCCCGGGATAGATGGCGGCATCCGAGTTGTTGCAGTCGCCGGCGGCCTGCGCCCAGTAGCTGAACGGCGGCACGCAGAAGCGCTGCCCGGCGCCGGCGCCGTACCCGTCCTGGTCCTCGTCGTAGTAGTAGGTGAGCCCCGTGCTCGGGTTGTCGTCCACCTGGCCGTCGCAGTCGTTGTCCAGCCCATCGCAGACTTCCACGGCTCCCGGATGGCGGGAGGCGTCGCTGTCGTCGCAGTCGCCGTCCACCATCACCCAGCCCGCCGGGGGTTCGCAGGTGAGGCGGCCCGCCGGCCCGCGACCGAAGCCGTCGCCGTCCGCGTCCGGGTACCACCAATAGGCTTCGAAATCGTCGTCGGGGGTGCCGTTGCAGTCGTTGTCCTGGCCGTCGCAGACTTCCGTCGCGCCGGGATGCACCGCGGCGTCCCGGTCGTCGCAGTCGTCCCCGCCGAACTTCAGCGCCGTGTATCCGTCGCCGTCGGCGTCGGGCAGGCTGTTCAACAGGGCCAGCAGCTGGGCGACGTTGTCCGCGTCCAGCTCGTCCACGCGCTGGGCCCGGAAGGCGTGGGGCACGCTTCCCAGGTGCATGCGCGGACTCAGCTCCGCCTCCCCGTTCACGCGCACGCCCAGCCACAGGTCGTCGGCAAAGGTCCCGGGATCCAGGCTGCTCTCCCCGCCCAGCAACACGTGGAACAGTCCGTCCTGCAGCGGCACGCCGCCGTGGCTCTCCAGCCAGACGGGCGTGGGATCGGTGGCGCTGGCGTACAGGGCGAAGTGCAGGGTGACGCTGCCCGTCATGGGCGCGCCGCTGTCGTCCAGCAGACGGCCCTGGTGGTGGATCACGGAGGGCGCGGCGGCCCCGCCGCCGGCCAGCAGCAGGGCCAGCAGTCCGGTGGTCAAAAGGGTGGCAAGGCGCATCAGCGGGTCTCCTCCAGCGGGGTGTTCAGTGCGGTGACGCGGTACCAGCGGCGGGCGTCCGCCGCGGCGGCGCCGGCATCCAGCCACTGGGTGTCCGGGGTTTCGAGCAGCAACACGGGCGTGCCGGGCCAGCTGGAGCCGGACCACACCCGGTAGCGCGTGGCGCCGGGCACGGAGCTCCACGCCAGGGCGAGGTCGCCGCCCAGGGGCTGGATGTCCAGCCACGGGGCGCCCAGAGCGGCGGGAACGAATCCCCAGGCCAGCCCGCCCAGCTGCAGGCGGGTGGATCCAGCCGCGGCCGTGCCCGGCGGCAGGGCCTGGCCCAGGGCCGCCTCCAGGCGGGCGGGGCCGCTCCACGAGCCGCCCGCAGCCACGAACTCCGCCCCCACCAGGCGGGTGGCGGAAGCGGGACCGGCCAAGCCGGTCACGAAGAGGCAGGCGCTTCCCAAGACAATCCAGCGCATGATGGTGGCTCCTGTTGGGGTTGGGGCGGAACGAAGGCATACGACGCCCAGAGCATCCACTCTGAAGCCGTGAATGATTTGACGAGTGGTGGGCGTCGCGGGCCGTCGTCCGCCAGGGGGTCAGGACGAGGCGCTGATTTGGGCAGCTGACGCCGCCCGCGCTGCGTGTCAGGATCGCATCCAATCCCCAGCGAAGCCAGTGGACCTGGTGGGGGGGATCCGGGAAACAAGACCCCGTCGCGCCGAAGCTCCGCCGGACCGGCTGACGGTCACGGGAGAACGGTCACGCGAAGTCCCGGATCGCGGGGCCGACCCGCGGTCATCAACCAGTATGAGCCCGCCGGCAATCCAGCCAGGTCCAGGCGCACCTGGCGTGCGGTCAACCCGGTGCCCGCCCGGCCCTCTTCCCACACCAGGCGTCCTGCCACATCGTAAAGGCGTAGACAGCCGGAGCGCGGGTCCGCCGGCACATGCACGGTGAGGGAACCGTTGCAGGGATTGGGCCAGGCCCGGAGCGGCTCCAACGCGACCGGACCTTTCGGCCGAGCCGACCACACGGCGTCCACCTCGCGCCAGCCGATCTCCGGACCCGCTCCATGGTAGTCCGTCGCGTCTACCAGCAGCGTGTCCGCCCAAACGCTCCAACCCGCGCTGTACTGGCGGATACCCGCATCCACAAGGAGCGACTCCAATGCAGGCGTGTAGGGGGCCGGCGCGCCTTCCCACCACAGCGGCGGGAGGTCCAGGTTGCCCTCTTCCCAGACCAGGTGCGCGTCGTCGACGTCCAGGGCCTCGCGTCCGCCTTCCGCCAGGCAGTGCGACACGCCCACGGCGGTCCAGTCCATGTTGTCGCCCGCCAGGACCACCAAGGGTCCAGCGTCATTCGCCAGCACGCTGTTGACCAGCACGGCCTGGGCGCTTCGAATGGAGAGGCCGGCGCCGGCTTGGTGGTTGTCGGCCACGGTGCAGTTCACCAGTGCGACCGCCATCTCCAGTTGGCCAGCGAAGACCGGACCCACGTCCAGCACAGGACCGCCGGCCAGGGTGTTGTCCGCCATCAGCGTGCCCCGCAGCATGAAGCGGCTGGGATTCCCTCCTCGCCCCAACCGCGCCAGGCTCCGACCCTCCTGATGCACCGTGTTGCTCAGCACCACGCACGAGTCCATGGTCAATGCGGCCGTGCTGCTGGCGATGTTGGCGCTGACGAACAGCAGGTCCGCCTGCACCTCGTTGCGCAGCAGCGTGGTGCCGTGGAGACCCGCCCGCACGACGCTGCTGCCCGTGCCGCTTTCGGCGGCCAGCAGACCTCCCTGGGCCTCGTTGCCTTCGATCCAGCAATGGTCGGCCGTCAGGGTGGCCAGCGCGGATCCGGTGCCACTCGACAAGGAGAACACGTCACCCTGGACGATGTTGTCCTCGATGCGGCACTCGAGGGCCACCAGGTCGGCCACGGCGTACCCGGTCCCTGCGTGGGCGCGGAACAGGCTGCCCAGGGACTGGTTGCCCGAGAACAGGCAATCGTCGGCCCGGAAGGCCGTGCGCACATCGCCCGTGCCCGCCTCGAGCTGCGCGATGCCCGCTTCCACCTGGTTGTCCACCAGCTTGCACCCGTCGAGCCGCACCTCCACCAGTTGGTCGCCGGTGCCCCCCTCCACCCGGAACAGGCTGCCGGATCCCCCTGGCGCGTCCTCCAATGAATGGTTCCGCTCCAGCCAGCAGTCGGTCAGGCTGAACCGGATGCGCTCCTGGTTGCCGTGCACCCTCGCCACGTATCCGATGGTGGCGGAGTTGGCGCGGAACAGGCAATTCTCGGCCAGGACGAGTAGGGAATCATCCCAGAGGTAGGACGCGAAGCCCAGGGCTCCCCCAGACGTGGCGGAATTGCCCAGGAACTCCACCCCCTCCAACCGCAGGCGCAAGGACGGGCGCGAGCGCACCAGGATGCCCCCTCCGGTTGCGGCATGGTTGTCCTCCAAGCGGCAACTCCGCACCAGTACTTCAGGTGCATTCACTTCCAGGCCGGACACCCCGCGTCTCACCGTGAGGCCGCGCAGCTCGGTGGCGTTTGGGCCTGCGGAAACGATGCGCACCACGCACCCGAGGGAATCCCCGTCCACAACGGTGCGCGACACCAGGGTGGTGTCGTCCTCCAGCAGCAGGTGAGAGGTGAGCAGGATGGCGCGGTCCTGGATCAGCAGGCGCTCGTGATACACCCCCGGAGCCACGAGCACGGTGTCACCTTCCGCGCAGGCGGCGATGGCGGCCTGGATGGTGGCGTACGACGCGGGCACGGCGTGTTGGCGGGCGGGTGCGGGACTCACCGCAAGCAAAAGGGCCAGCAGGCCCAGGGCAACGGGCGCCATGAGAGTCTCCCATGCAGAAAGGTTGAGACACTCTAGCACTGCTTCGCATGGGTCGAAACAGAAATCGGCGAATCCAGCTGGATCCGCCGATTCTTCAAGGCACCGGTGGCACGAGTCTCAGTTCACGGCCACCACGCGATAGAGGCGCAGGGCATCCGCGGGCGCGCCGCTGCTCCAGGCCGGGCTGACCGTCACGGCCTCGCTCGCCCACGGTCCGCCCAGGACCGTTGCGCTCTCCACGCGGTAGCTGCTGGCCGCCGCCACGGGCGACCAACTCAGCTGCACAAGTCCTCCCTCCACGGCGATGACCAGATCCGTCACCGGTCCGGGCACGGGCGTGACCGGCAAGAGGCCGGTGGTGAACAGCACGGCCAGGCCCGCCGCGGGCGCCGGGTTGCTGGCGGGCAGCGTTCCGCCCGGGGTGTTCAGCCCGTTGCCGCGGCCGTAGAAGTACTGCAGACCGGCGCTGCCGGCGGGGTTCTCGATGCCCACGGTGGCGTTGTCGCTCTCGCCCACTTCCTGCCACTGCATCAGGATGGCCCCGTCGCCCGTCACGGTGGGATGGACGGCGGGATCCAGCAGGATCACCTGGAAGGTCTCGAAGGCCGTGGCCGGCGTGTACTGGCGAATGGTGTGGAACTCCACCACGAAGCGCCCGCCCGCCGCGTCATGCCAGGTGCTGATGGCCCCGCTGGCCGCCTGCTGCGGGGAGAGGTCCTCCCAGAGCGCCGCCAGCACGGCGTTGGGCGCCGCGGCGGTGGGGATGGCCTGCCCGCGCCACTCCACGCTGCTGGTGCTGCCCAGCGCCAGCCAGCCGTTGCCGCAAATCGACAGGCTGCTGAACTCCTGCCCGTAGTAACGGAAGGGGAAGGGCAGGGGCAGCGCCAGAGTCTGGTCGTCGCCCGTGAACTCCAGGGCCGTGCCCGCGCCGCCCTGCTCCGGGTCGATGGGACTCCACTGGAACTGCACGCGAGTCTGGCCCTGCAGCACGCGCTGCTCGCCGTCGGCGTCCAGCGTCACCTGGCTCGAACTCCAGTCGGAATCGCCGGGATCGTAGGCGCGGTAGCCGTAGGAGTCCGCGGCCTGGGGATCGTGCAGCTCGCCGGCGGCCCCGCGGGAGACCAGCGTGTAGGTCGCCCCCACGGGCAGCAGGAAATCGAAGGCGCCGTCCAGCCCGGTGAGCTGGGCGGGCAGGTCCACGGCCTGGATCAGGACCTCGGCGCCGGCCAGCGGCTGACCCTGGCCGTCCAGCACCACGCCGGACAGGTGGGCGCGGGGCACGGGCAGCAGCGTGAAGTCCTGGCTCAGGCCCCCTTCCTCCGGCATCACGAGTTCGGCCACCCCGGCCTGGTAGCCGTAGGCCGTGACCGTGAGCGTGTAGCCGCCGGGCTGCAGAGCCAGCGAATAGGCGCCCAGGGCGTCCGTCAGCGTGCTGCGCCCGCCGGGCTGGGCCGTCACAGCGGCTCCCGCCAGCGGCAGGCCCGTGTCCTGGCCCAGCACCACGCCGCTCAGCAGGCCGCCGCCGTAGGTGGAGATGGCCTGGGCCGCGGCGAAGAGGTTCAGGCGCCCGCCGGAGACCGTGATCCCCTGCAGGCCGGGCTTGGGATCCACCGTGCCGAGCAGGATCTCCTTCAGCAGCAGCGCGGCGCCGGCGGGATCGGCGTTGTAGAGCGCCGTGAAGCCCGGGCTCGCCACGGAGTGCAGGAAGGCGATGGCCCCCGCCACGTGGGGCGTGGCCATGGACGTGCCGGTCAGCGTGGCCGTGCTGTTGCCCGTGTAGGTGGAGAGCACGGCGGTGCCCGGGGCCCCCAGGTCGATGGTGGTGGCGCCATAGCCCGCGCTGCTGTACTTGACGTCGGTGTTGGTCGTGTTGGTGACGGAGACCAGCCAGTCGCTCGAGCAGCTGGTGGGCACATCGCCCTGGGTGTCCACGTTGTAGTTGGCGTTGGCCGTGGCCCCGGCGGAGAGGACGCCCACCTGGCCCAGGGCGTCGTAGAGGTCGTTCCAGATGGGATAGCTGCCGCTGTTGCAAAAGGCCAGGTCCACGCCGAAGCTGGAGTTGGTGGCCACCACGTTGGCGCCCTGGCTCCCGCCCGACTGGAGCCAGCGGGTCTTCTCCACCAGCACGTAGTTGTAGCCCGCGCTGACAATGGACGTGGTGCTGGATGAGGCGGCCACGGGCATCAGCTTGACGTTCCAATTGACGCCCGTCACCTGGCTGCCGTCGTTGCCGCGCGCGCCCACCGTGCCGGCCACGTGCGTGCCGTGGGCGTGGGTCGGAATGCCGCCGTCGTTGCCGTAGGCGTCCCAGCCGTTCAGGTCGTCCACGTAGCCGTTGCCGTCGTCGTCCACGCCCGTGCTGCCCCCCAGCTCCCCGGCGTTCACCCACAGGTTGGGCGCCAGGTTGGAGTGCGTCAGCTCCATGCCGCCGTCCACCACGGCCACCACGATGGGGTCACCATTGCCGTCCGTGCCGCCCGTGCCCAGGTCCCAGGCCTCCGGCGCGTCGATGTCCGCGTCCGCCGTGCCCGACTGTCCCGTGTTGTGCAGGTCCCACTGGCTGCCCCAACTGGGATCGTTGGGGAAGGTCGTCCGCAGCTCGAGCTTGTGGTCCGCCTGGGCCCAGCGCAGGGCTTTGTTCCCCTCGAGTTCGGCCAGGGCCCGCTCCACGCCCAGGCCCTCCTTCAGCTCCACCAGCCAGATGCCCAGGCTGGGCACCAGCTCGCGGCGGGCCTGCAGGCGGGAGTCGCCCAGCAGCAGGTCCGCCTCCGGGGCGGAGCGGACGGGCTGGTCGAAGCGGACCAACAGTTGGCCCTCGACCACGGGCGTGCCGCCGGTGGTCCAGGCCAGGGCGGAACCGGTCAGTAGGGCCTGCACGGCCAACAGGGCGACAACGCGACGCATCTTCACCACTCCTCCTTCCGGCTCTCGCCGGGGGCGCTACAACGGTTCTCCCGGCCGCAACGGGCGAGGGGCGAACACTGGCTGCTTGGGTATGATCGGGCAGACCGAAGCTACTGTTTAGCGCCGGGTCAGGGAAGAAAAATTCCGCCGCCGACAAGATGCGGCCGCGCTGCGCGCCCGTCCCTGCTTTTTCGTTGTGACACGGCCCCGGCCCAGGCCGCGCGAGCCGGCCGGGCAGGAAAAGCCCTCCGGCCGCGCGGGCAGCCGGAGGGCAGGTCGTTCTGTGGGCGGGCTTCCGCCCGTGGATTACTTGACCAGGACCAAGCGCTGGCACTCCAGCCGGCCCTCGCCCTGCAGGCGGGCGAGGTAGAGGCCGCTGGCCAGACCTTCCGCCTGGAAGACCACCTGGTGCGTGCCGGCGGAGCGCAATCCCTGCGCCAGCACGGCCACGCGCCGGCCGGCCAGATCGAAGACGGCCAGTTCGACGACCTGCGCCTGCTCCAGCGTGAAGGCCAACGTGGTGGACGGGTTGAAGGGGTTGGGCCAGGCCGGCGCCAGGGCGAAGCCGCGCGGCGCGTCGATGGCTTCCACCACCGGCGCCGTGCTGTTGGGCCCACGGGGCGTGCCGCCGTCCACAAACGAGGCCTGCCAGTTGGCGGCCAGGCTGTTGTCCAGCGCCGGGGCGATCAATTCCAGGCTGGGACCGCTGCCGTCGGGCGTGGTGGGCCAGGGGCTGGCATCGTCGTACACCACCCGGTCCATTTCCTGGGCGGAGGCGTTGCTCAGCACGATGGCCTCGCCGTCGTTGGAGAGGGCGCCGGAGGTCCACTGGAAGTCGGGCAGGAAGCCGTAGCGGGCCGCGAACGCCTCGGAATTGACCGCCAGCACGCGATACTCGCCGGGGGCGATGAAGCTGCCGGCGGGGAAGGTGAAGGTGACGCCGGAGAGGCTCCAGCCGCCCAGGTCCACGGTGGCCGTGCCGTGGTTGAAGAGTTCGATGAACTCATCCACATCCGTGCCTGCGGCCAGTCCGTTGTAATGCAGTTCGTTGATCAGGATCTCCACCGTGCCCGCAGCCACCGTGTACCCCTGCCAGTCACCCAGCGTGGTCTCGGCATTGTCGTCCTGGGCCAGCACGCGGTAGGCCACGACGGCGCCCGCCGCCTGGGCCGGGATCAGCACCGTGAACAGGTCGCCTCCCTGGTTGGACATGGCCAACAACTGGCTGGGGTTGCCGTCCACCGCCACCTCCAGTTGCACCAGCGCCAGGCCCGTGTCGTCGGTGACCGTGGCCGACACCGTGACCGCGTCCAAGAAGGAGGGCGCCACCGGGCTGTGGGCCACGCCGCTGATCACAGGAGCGCTACCGCCGCCGGCGAAGACGCTGTTCTGCGCGCCGGGAGTGCCGTAGTCCACGCCCGTGCTGGCCGCCCAACTCGTGCACAGGCTGTTGTCCTGCGCCGGATCCAGCAATTCCAGACTGGGCCCCTGGCCGTCCGGGTCCAGCGGCCAACAACCGCCGTCGTCATAGGGCACGGTGTCCACCACCCCGGCGGAGGCGTCGCTCAGAGTCAGGGTCTCGCCGCCGTTGTTCAGGTCGCCCGAGGTCCACTGCACCACGTTGGTGAGGTGGTAGGGCGCACCCGTGTACGTGCTCGCCAATTTGGCCACCACGAGGTAGCCGCCCGCCGGGATGCTGGTGCCGGCGGCGAAGCTGTGCACCACGCCGGAGGTCACGGCCCAGCCGCCGAGGTCGGCGTCCACGGCGCCCGTGTTGTGCAGTTCGAAGAACTCGTAACTGGTGTCGGCGCCGGGATCGGGGTTGTAGTGGATCTCGTTGATCACCACTGCGGCAAACAGGGGTCCGGCGGTGATCAAGGCCGCCAGGGTCAGTCCGGTCTTCATGCTCCGTCTCCTTCCACTCATGGATTCGTCACATCAGGTTTTGGGCAGGGGCGGCGGGGAGCCGTCCCGATCAGCGCCCGCAAGCAGGCGCTTGTGCATTCAGACCGGATGAGCCTCAGATTTCCGCTCCAGGTCTCCTGACAGGGATTCCCGGTGCGGAGTCCGGACTGCCCAACCCGAGACGCAACACTGGGGCCACGTGCTGAACCCTGGGTCAATTTGGATTGATCTCTCTGCCGGATGAACGCTTTTGCAAATCCGGATGGTTCAGAATTTGCGGGGTAGGCCCTCTCAATCTCAAAGCGACTCAGTTCTTTCATAACAGATTTGTGACATGTCACATTCCTACGAGCTGGAAAGGCCCCGGCAGGGCTCGTAACGTGTTGCACAACATCACGATCACTGGGTTATCCATGGTTGGTGGTGGTTGGCACAGATGTTGTCCTATCCTTGCCAGGGCCAGGGGCTCCAGGCAGCCTGCCCGATGACGATCACCCTCAGGGCGTGGTACAATCATGCGACTTCCGATGACGAAAGGGTTGGGTCCCGGACAATGGCATTGCGTTCTAGCTAATCCCGCAATTGACCATTTCTATCCTTCAATCGAGATTGATAGCGCAGTTCAACGTATCAAACAATAACGACAGAATTTGCTCATAAAAGGAGAAGATCATGAAATGGAATGCGCTGCTTTTGCTTGGTCTGTTACTGGCGCCATCCCATCTGCGGGCGTATCCAGTTGGAGAAATGGTTCCATTCGACTTGGAGGGAGCGAATGTTGCCGGCGTGACTTCTGACGGCTTGAAGGTTGCGGCTTACTACTACCCGTGGAGTGGAGTCGTGTACTGGACGGAAGCCGAAGGCCTCGTCACGGTGGATTCAAACGCCGAAGCCGGTGCCATCAGTGATGACGGACGGATTTTCGGTTCCAAGATTGATTCGAATCTGGGCCACGAATTGCCCTGCTACTGGGATGCGAACAATACCTATCACGAGTTGCCCCATCTTCCCTATGGGCAAAGCAGTGACATGTTCTTCTGCAATGTTTGGAGTTGTAATTCTACAGGGACATTCCTGGGTGGCATGCAGTGGATTTCTGCTACCCATACGACGCCTGTCATGTGGTATCAAGACGAATTGGGTGAGTGGCAGATCCTGGATCTGACTCCCGAAGAAAATACCCGAGATGGAAGAGTCAACGCGGTCAGTGAAGACGGGACACAGTTCGCCGGTTGGATGGCGGGTGTTGATGGAAACTGGATCCCCACGTTATGGACTGTTGACGCAAATTTAAACATAACTCAAGAAACGGTCGCATCTCCTCCGGACTGGGTCAATGGGGAAATTTCGGCCTTCAGCCAAAATGGTCTCTATATGGCCGGTTATATGAATAGCTTCGGCTCCTTGTGGACGGATGGCGGAGCAAGCTATGAGGTCGTGCAGCCGGAAAACCCCAGCTTCTGGATGAGTGTGGTAAGCACCGACGTGAGCAATTCCGGCTTAATTGTGGGTGTCACGCGGGATTTTAATTCCGGTGAGCAATACGCTCATGTTTACAAGCCGGGAATGGGCTTCATGCGGGCTGACAATTATTTAAACATGTTCGGCGTGGATCATCCTGCAGACTATCAATTCGCCACCATGATTAATTGGATCTCCAATGACGAACGCATGATGTTGGGATCCTATTATGATACCAATTGGCTTACCAAGTTGTTTATCTTGGAGCTTCCCGAACTAAGCCATATTGAAGGATCCGTAAGTCTGAACGGCAGCATTGGCTCCGTGGAGGATGTCCTCGTTTCCGTTGGCACCAATGGCACGTATCCGGATACCAGCGGATTCTATTCCCTGGCGCTGGGGGCCGGCACCTACGACGTGACGGCCAGTCTGGCGGGCTACATCAGTGAGACCTTGACGAATGTGGTTGTCCAGGAAGGTGAAACCGTCACGGGCCATGATTTCAGCCTCAATCAGATCCCGAATGCCGGCTTCATTGCCGGACAATTGACTCAGATCTACAACTGGGACCCGTTCACCCTGGCGACCATTACGGCTGATGATGGAAGCACCCAGTACATGACGCACGGCACGGGATCCGGCACCTACCAACTGATCCTGCCGGCGGGCACCTATGACATCCTCGCCACCCAGGTCAACTGCTATGATGTTGTAATCGAAAATGTTGTGGTTGTGGCCGAGGAAACCACCGCGCTGGATATCGAATTCATGAGTGTCAGCACGCCCTCGTACGTTCATTTCGATTTCGTCGTGGATGATCCTGCGGGTTTCGATTGGAACACCCTGAAGATCAAGTTGGGGAACAACACGGGGAGCACCCAGATTGACGCGTGGGCCAGCAGCTATGACGGTGAAGTCTGGACCCCTGGGACCTATACCGTCAGTGTGTGGGCTTTGGGACACGAGATTTGGTTGCAGGACAGCGTGGAGTTCCGGCAAAATGAACTCACCGCGCTGACGGTCGCCTTGGAACAGAACAAGTACCCCGTTCGGGATCTTGCCGTAGCCAGTGATGGAACGGCCAGCTGGGAGCATCCGCTGCCGGTGGAGGCCTATTCCCAGGACCACGAGCCGTTCCAGGTGGGCCTGGATGTCACCGCCAACCTCAGGTACTGGTATACCCCTTTGTGGCCGAGCAGCCACGCGGTCACCACGGACGAATGGGCTTATGAAGGGTCCAAATCCCTCAAGATCAGCACGGTGGAAGGAACGCCAGGCGACATCTACAGCGATCTGGGTTGGCCCTATCCCACCACGGGCACGTACACGTTCGAAGCCATGCTCTATGTGCCTGCCGGCAACTGCGCCCACCAGGGAATCATCCGGGAAGGCGTGTGGGGAGCCTTGTTCGCCATCGAAGTCTTCTACCGCGCCAATGGAACGGTCGATATCCTGCTGGGCGGCAATGAGTTGAATCTCGCGTATCCCCAGGATCAGTGGTTCCGCTTCACCTTTGTCGCCGACCTGGACAACGATGAGATCAAGTACTACCAGAACGGCGTGTTGCTGGCCAGTGGGCCTTACAGTTTGGATGCCCACACGGGTGAACCCGCCGTCATTTCCTTGGGGACCTACGACCTCTCGGCGGAATCCAGGCCCGGAGTTGCGGAACCCGGTCTGCTGTACGTGGACAATTATCTCAGCTACCGGGATAGTGGAACGAACGAAGCGACCTATGCCGTCAGCCTGGATGGAGACCTACAGGTGGCGGCCCAAAGCGAGACGGTGTATCCGTTCCAGAACCTGAGCGCCGGTCCGGTCTACATCGCCGGGGTCAGGGCTGATTACCCCTGGGGCCCGGCAGTGGACGTAACCGCCAGCTTCACTTACATGCCTCCCTTTGGGGCTCCCGCGCTGTTGAACATCACCGTAGCGGGAGGCAGAACGGTGCTGTCCTGGGATCCCGTGACCGATGCCGCGTCCTACAAGGTCTACTCCTCAAACAATCCGTATCACGGGTTCACGGAAGACCTGACGGGGACCTTTGCCGGGGAAAGCTGGAACGCTCCCCTGCCAAGCGCGAAGAAGTTCTACAAGGTGACGGCTCTGCACGAATAAGATCGCCTACCCCCGTTTTGATCCGAGCAGATCAAGAATCCGGAAGTTGCCTGCAGAAATGCAGGCAACTTCTTTTTTTCCTGATCAACGAAATTAGATGCTCAAAGGAATATGAAAATGAGCTCGGATCATATTATTGAATTTATCATAAATGCTATTTAAATCTCACTTTTTTTTGTTGTCTATCAATTTCGTCTCTACAATATAATCATCATAAATAACTGAAAAATGACCTTCAATGGCTGTACTGTTTGTCACTTCGATGGCATAAAGAGTCGTTTTACAATTTTTTCACTATCTTCTTAGAATTTATTCGTGTCTTCCCGTGAGATATCTGTTCTAGAGAGACTAACGTAATTGAATCACGCCATATTCACCTTGACACGAAATGCCGTTCTTGGCATCACCAGCTGGAAAGCCCGTTCGTTGGCAGAACTTCTCGATATACCGCAAAAGGCTGATAATCTTCCGAGCAATAAATGCCGAGTTAACGACTGGTAAATAGGAAACAAGAGGCAATTAAACCGCAAACAACACAAGGAACACAGATAAAAAATTACGCGCAATTCAAAGCTCATTTCTGCTGGTGAAGATATGATGGTTGCTTAAGATCGCTTTGTGCCTTTCGTGTGTTTTGTGGACATACCCTTTGTGGAGGCGGGTCCGGCGCTCCCGCCGTCAACTCCAGTGCTTCGTCTTGCCGGCCATCCGGTTCAGGGTCGCCCAGGCGATGTCCAGGTACTTGGCGGCTTGGGTGATGTTGCCACCCATCCGCTTAAGAACCGTCCGGGCGATGATTTCCTGCATGTCCGCCAATGGGTAGCCTTCATCCGGCAACTCCAGCAGGATCCGGTTGCCCTGGCTTAGATCCCCTTCGCGGCCCGCACTCAGACTCTCCAGGTGGCCAACTTCCAGGTACCGGCCTTCGTACATCAAGACGCTGCGGTCGATCTGGCTTTTCAGTTCCCTGATGTTCCCCGGCCAGGGGTACTCCTCCAAACGCTGCACAGCCTCGCGAGTGATCGAAGTGAAGTTCTTTCCACACTTGGCATTGGCCTGGCCCAGGAACAGCCTGGCCAGCGGAAAGATGTCGCGCAGACGATCCCGGAGCGGCGGGACCTGGATGTAGCCCGTGTTCAGTCGGTAATAGAGGTCGCTGCGGAAAGCGCCCTCCTTCGACAAGGCGAGCAGGGATCTGTTTGTGGCGCAGATGATCCGGAGGTCAAGGCGCATGATCCTGTCGCTCCCCACCCGCCTCAGCTCCCGCTCCTGGATCACGCGCAACAGCTTGGGCTGCATGTCGAGGGGCATCTCGCCAATCTCGTCCAGAAACAGCGTGCCACCCTGGGCCTGCTCGATTCGACCGATCGCCCCGCTGCGTTTGGCCCCGGTGAACGCGCCTTCCGCATAGCCGAAGAGCTCGCTTTCGAACAGGGAGGGCGCAATGGCCGAGCAGTTGACCGAGATGAAGGGCCGGCTTTCCTGATTGCCGCCGTGAACCAACCGGGCGACCACTTCCTTGCCCGTTCCCGTCTCACCCTCGATCAGCACCGGGACATCCCGCTGTTCGTGGAGTTTGCTGCAGACGTGCTGGATGGTGCGCATGGGTGCGGAATAGAAGCCGACGAGTTGGCCGGGCAGGATGTCGCTGAACACGCTGCCGCCGTCTTCGCTCTTCTCGCCGGTGGAACCGCTCTCCTCCGGGCCGTTGAGACGCGAGCGGTCCGCGGCGTGGCGGATCTGCCTGCGCCGGGCCATCCGCTTGAGCACTTCGTCCAGTTCCTTGACGGAAATCGGTTTGAGCAGGAAGTCGCTGGCCTCCCCGCGCAAGGCCGCGATGCACAGGTTCAGGTCACCAAAGCCGGTCATCAGGACGACGTCGGTGTCGCGGCCCTTGTCACTGGCCTTGATCCGGTCGAGCATCTCCAGACCGGTCATGCCTTCCATGCGGATGTCGCTGAGCACGATGGAGATGTCGTTCGCCTCGAACAGGGCCAGGCCTTCCTCGCAGTTCGCGGCCGTGAGCACCTGATAGCCGAACGGATCGCGCAGATAGCGTTCCAGGGCCTGCAGGCTGCTGGGATCGTCATCGATCAGCAGAACCTTCATCGATCCTTCCCCCAGCCCTCGATGGGCAGCGTGATGCTGAACATGGCACCGCCCTGCGGCTGATTGGCGCATTCGATGCAGCCGTCCATCTCTTCGATGAAGCTCTTGACGATGGCCAGACCCAGTCCCATGCCCTCACCGGCGGGCTTGGTCGAATAGAAGGGATCAAACAGCCGGTCCTTGACGCCCTCGGGCAGACCTTCTCCGGTGTCGCAGACCGTGAGTCGGGCCAGTCCGTTGTCCCGCGAAGTCGTCAGCGTGATCCGCCGCTCGCCGGACGTCAGCTTGTCCAGGCTGTGCATCGCGTTGACCACGAGGTTGATCACAATCTGTTCCAGGTGAATGCTGATTCCGAGCACGGGAATCTGGCCTTTGCACAGGCTGGTCTCGAGCGCGATGCCGTGACTGGCCACCTGTCGGCGAATCAGTCCCAGGGCGTTCTTAATGCCTTCGTTGAGGTCGAAGGAGACGTGTTTCAGGTAGTCGGGCCGGGACCAGAAACTGCGCATGTGCTTGACGATCTCGTCGATGCGCGTGGCGGCCTGGTGGATTTGCTCGACGGACTCGCGGTACTCCTTCGGGAGGACCTTTTCCCGATCATCCTTGAATAGCATGCCGTCCGCATTGATCGTAATGGCGTTGAGCGGCTGATTGATCTCGTGGGTGATTCCTGCGCCCATCACACCGATGGACGCCAGCCGGGCCTGCTGCTCAAGCAGGCGCTTTGTTTCCAGTTCCTTGCGCTCCAGCTTGTAGGTGGCTTCCAGCTCAGCGATTCGCTGCGTGATGCTCCCGGAATACATCTGTTCGTGCAACTGCAGGCTTTGGGTCAAGACGTTGGCCAGTTCCTTGTCATCGCCGATGGCCCGGCAACCATCGGCCAGGGACAACAGCCCGAACCACCTGAGTTCGTTGCTGTTCAGTTGTTCAGCCAATGCCAGGGCTTCCCGGGCCAGGTCGCGCGCCTCGACAGCTGATTCCCGGCTGAGGGCGACCTTGCTCAAGCCGATCAGGGCAAAGGCACAAGTGACGTTGTCCTGCAGGCGGCGCCCCACTTCCAGCGCCTTCGTGAAGTGGATTTCGGCGGTGTCGATGTCTCCCGCAGCCAGGTTCACATCACCAAGGTTCTTGTACAAATGGGCAGACTGCAATTCGTCGCCCAACCGGTCCGCCAGTTCAAGCGCCTGCCTGAAGCGCTTGACAGCTTCCGGTACCCGATCCATCACCAGCAAGCGCTGGCCGGCGTTGCTGATGGCTTTGCCGTTTTCGGGATCCAGTCCGCTGGCCTGCTCAAAGTACTCCAGGCCCCGCTCCGGAATTCCCAGGGCGGTGTAATACACGCCGATGTTGTTCAGCAGGCTCGACAGCAGGACGGCTTCGTCGCGTCCCTGCAGCAGTTTGACCGCCCTGAAACCCGACTCCAGGGCCCGATCAAAGCTCAACCGGCTGTAGTGCAGCAGAGACTGGAACTTCAACGCCCGGGCCAGGCTCAGTTGGTCATTGGAGACCGTGGCCAGTTCCAGAGCCGTGTTCACAGGCGATTCAAGTTCGGTTAGCCGACCTTGCGTATTCAGCAGATCGCAAAGTTGGAGGGCTTCCTGCAGGCGCTGCTTCCGGTCGGATGCCTGCTCAGAATCGTTCAGCCGTTCTTCCAAATGGCCCATCCGTTTCTCGCTTTCCCTGGCCGTCCGACTCAATCGGAGATCCGATCACTTCTGCTGGCAGAGGGGCGATGTTGCGCGGACGAATTGAGGCGGTTCGGAAAGCAAGGTACCCATTAGATTCTTGAGAATCCTCAGATTCTGATCAACTGGATGCGCTCATCTAACAGCCCTGCGTGCGACTCACCTGCATGTCCGTGATTGATGTCTATCATTGACAAGCAGATATAATTGGCACAGGCCAGGAACACGATTGGCACGCAAGCTGCAAAACCGGCCGTGTTGTTGAGGGGAATCGGATGAACATTCTGCTGGTGGATGATGACTGGCTAAGTCTGCTGAGTCTGGGTCGCTTTCTTCACTCCGAAGGTCACCGGGTGGACGCGCATCAGGGTCCCGCCTCGGCTCTGGCTGCCTGCGAAAAAGGGACCTACGATCTACTTGTTTCGGACTTTCGGCTACCGGAAATGGATGGCCTGTTATTGATCAAGGCGGTCAAGGGCAAACAGCCCCAGATCAAGACCATCCTCTACTCCGGTCAGTTTTCGCCGGCGACCCTGCAGAAAGCTCACGCGCAAGGTGTGGACAAGGTGCTGGGGAAGCCGATTTACATTCAGGACTTGTTGGCCGCCATCCAATCCCTGGCCCTGCCGCTCAGTGGAGCCGGCCCGGCCATCTTCACAATCTCCGGTCAGGGATACGAAGTGAATCCCTGACCAGCCCCGCGCTTGAAGAAAAAGGCCACCCACTTGCGGTTGCGGGTGGGCGATCATCCCGGTTTAACAACCCTGTCCATGTGTGGGGAAGACTGGTGGACTGATTCCAGAGGATGGTCTGGCGAGTAGATGGGCCGTTCCCTGCGGGTCGTTGCCCCGTCTCCTTGCACGCCAAAAAAAAGCCCGCGAACGCGGGCTTTTTCGTGGGACGGAGAGGGTGGGATTCGAACCCACGGTAGGTGTAACCCTACATACGCTTTCCAAGCGCACACCATCGGCCACTCGGTCACCTCTCCCGGCCGATCGCCAGCACGTGGCCGGCTCAGGAAGCGCAAAGTGTAGGGAAGCGCGGGCGCTGATGCAACGGGCCGCGGTCTTCCCCAACTCCAACCTGTTGTCCATCATCCGCATCGAATGCGGAAATCAGCGGCGGCGGGGCGTGTGGAAATGGGTGGCGTGTCCGTAGAAGACTTCCGCCGCCTCCATCAGGGTCTCGGAGCAGGTGGGGTGCGGATGGATGCTGCGCGCCAGGTCCGAGGCCAGCGCGGCCATTTCCAGCGCCAGCACGCCCTCGGCGATCAGCTCGCCCGCGCCCTTGCCCACGATGCCCACGCCCAGCACGCGCTCCGTTTCCGGGTCGATGATCAGCTTGGTCAGGCCGTCCGGGCGGTCCATGGAGAGGGCCCGGCCGCTGGCCTGCCACGGAAAGCGCGCCACGGCCACCTTGCGGCTCTGTTCCTTGGCCTCGCCCTCCGTCAGGCCGCACCAGGCCAGTTCGGGATCCGTGTAGACCACGGACGGAATGGCAGCGGGGTCCCAGCCGGCCCCCTTCTGCCCGGCCATGTCCTCGATGGCCGCGCGGGCCTCGGCGCTGGCCTTGTGCGCCAGCATGGGGTTGCCCGTCAGGTCGCCGATGGCCCAGACCCGCGGATCCGCCGTGCGGCGCTTCCCGTCCACCTGGACGAAGCCGCGCGCGTCCAGCTGGACGGCGCTGTGCTCCAGGCCCAGTCCGTCGCTGTTGGGCCGCCGGCCCACGGAGACCAGGATCTGGTCAAAGCGCTCCTGGGTCTCCGCCCCGTCGGGCCCGGTCAGCGTGACCTTCAGGCCGTTGCGGTTCTCCACCACCTGACCGACCCGCGTGGCGGTGCGGATAGCGGCGAAGCGCGGCAGCAGGCGCTTCTCCAGCATGCGCACCAGGTCCCGATCCGCGCCAGGCAGGATGGCCGGCAGCATCTCCACCACCACCACCTGGCTGCCCAGGGCCGCGTAGACGCTGCCCAGCTCCAGCCCGATGATCCCGCCGCCCACCACCAGCAGGCGGCGCGGGATGCGCGGCAGCTCCAGCGCGCCGGTGGAATCCCAGATCCGGGCGGAGTCCGGCAGGCCGGGCAGCATCACGGGCCGCGAGCCCGTGGCCAGCAGCAGGCGCTCGAAGCCCAGCTCGGCGTGGCCGCCGCCCTCCAGGTCCACGCGCACGCGCCCCGGGGCCACCAGCCGGCCGCGGCCGCGCAGGTGGCGCACACCGCGCTTCTGGCGCAGGTCGCCCAGCCCGCCCGTCAGACCCGTCACCACCTCGTCCTTCCAGGCGCGCAGACGGTCCAAGTCCAGCCGCGGCTCGCTGAAGGCCAGGCCCCAGCGCTGGGCCTCCCGGGCCTCGTTCAGCAGCGCGGCCACGTGCAGCAGGGCCTTGGAGGGAATGCAGCCCACGTGCAGGCAAACGCCACCCGGGTTCTCCTCCGGGGCCACCAGCACGGGCTCCAGCCCCAGGTCGGCGGCCAAGAAGGCCGCGGCGTAGCCGCCCGGTCCGGCGCCCAGAATCAGCAGGGGGGCGTGGGTGATCTCGCTCATGCGGGTCTCCACTTGGTTTGCAGCACGCACCGGACACGAAGCACGGGAAGAAATCCGAAGAACACGAAGGATCCAATCATGGACCTGAACTCAAGCCAGGCAATCCTCGCCACCCGTTTCCCAGTCCGTTCTCGACTCCCAGGCCTTCTCAGGATCTCCGTGCCCTGCGTGCCGTCTTCGTGCCCTTCGTGTCCGTTCTCGAATCGACGCCCCCGCTAGAAGACCAGCAGCAGCGGGGACTCCAGCGCCTCGCAGATCCAACGCGTGAAGCGCGCGCCGTCCGCCCCGTCCACGATGCGGTGATCGTAGGAGAGCGAGAGCGGCAGCAGCAGGCGCGGCTCAAAGGTGCGCGTGGCCTCGTTCCAGACCGGCTCCACGCTGGCCCGGGAGACCCCCAGAATGGCCGCCTCCGGGTGGTTGACGATGGGCGTGAAGCCCGTGCCGCCGATCCCGCCCAGATTGGTGAGCGTGACACACGCGCCCTGCAGCTCCTCGGGCCCGCTCTTGCGCTCCCGGGCCCGCCGGGACAGCTCGCCCAACTCGCGGGCCAGCTGGAGCACGCCCTTGTGGTCGGCGTCGCGCAGCACGGGCACCAGCAGGCCGCGCTCCGTGTCCACGGCCACGCCCACGTGGCAGTAGTGCTTGCGGATCAACTTCTCGCGCCCGAGGTCCAGGCTGGCGTTGACCTGGGGAAACTGCCGCAGGGCCTGGGCCAGCACGCGGATCAGGATGGCCGTCATGGTCAGGCGCGGGGCGTCCGGCCGGCGATCCAGCAGGGCCTGCTGGCGCTTGCGGAAGGCCTCCAGCTCCGTGATGTCCGCCCGATCCTGCTGGGTGACCCGCGGCGTGAGCAGCCAGGCGCTGGCCAGGTGCCGGGCCGTGGTCCGGCGCACGCCGCTGAGCGGCAGCTCCTCCACCGCGCCCCAGCGGCTGAAGTCGGGCAGATCCTCGGCGGGCAGGCCGGGTCCGCCAGCGTCCACGCTGGCGGACCGCGCCAGCAGCTCTTTGACGTGGGCCTTGACGTCCTCGCGCGAGATCCGGCCGCCGGGTCCGGCGCCCGCCACGCGGCGGATGTCCACGCCCAGCTCCCGGGCCAGGCGCCGCACCGTGGGCGAGGCGGGCACGGGCAGACCATGCTCCCCCGGCGGAGGACCTGGCGCCACACTCCCCGAACTCGGCGCCGAAACCGGCGGAGCCGCAGGGGCGGGCGCCGGCGCTGCCGTCACCGGCAGGTCGGGCGCGGGTGGTGGAGCGGCTGCGGGAGCGGGCTCCGCCGTCGCAACGCTTGCGGCTGGGGCGCCGTCCGCCTCCGCGGCCTCCTCCAGGCTGAGCAGGGCGGCGCCCACCTCCAGCCGCTCGCCCACGCGGGCCAGCCATTCCAGAACCCGGCCGGCGCGGCCCGCAGGGACCTCCACCACGGCCTTGTCCGTCTCCAGTTCCAGCACGGGACTGTCCGCCCGCACCGGATCGCCGGGTTTGACCAGCAGGGCGGTCAGCTCGCCGGCCTTGATGTTCTCGCCCAGATCGGGCAGTGTGATGATGATCGCCATGTCTCCTCCGCTCAGGCGCTGAGAGGATTGGGTTTGTCCGCCCGGATCTCCAGCCGGTCGCGGGCGGCCGCCAGGGCCGACTCGTCAAAGGTCCCCCGGCGCGCCAATTCCGTCAGGGCGGCCAGGGCGATGTGGCGCGCGTCCACCTCGAAGAAGTCGCGCAGGGCCGCGCGGCCCTCGCTGCGCCCGTAACCCTCGGTGCCCAGCACGGCCATGGGGGCCGGCACCCAGCGGGCGACGGAATCGGGCAGCGCGCGCAGGTAATCCGTGGCCGCCACCACCGGGGCGTCAGACTCTCCCAGCTGCGCGGTCAGGAAGGGCACGCGGGCCGGCTGGTCGGGATGCAGGCGGTTCCAGCGCTCGCACTCCATCCCGTCCTGGCGCAGTTCCTTCCAGGAGGTGACGCTCCAGACGTCGGCGGCCACGCCGAACTGCTCGCGCAGCAGCGCCTGGGCCTGGCGGGCCTCGCCCACGATGGCCCCGCTGGCCAGCAGGCGCACGTGCGGGGCCTTGGCTCCCAGTTTGCGCGGCGCCTCGCTGCCCGCCTCCTTGGCCACGGCCGCCGCGGCTTTGGCCGCCTCCGCCGCGCGGCTGAAGCGGTAGAGTCCGCGCAGGATGCCCTCCCGGCAGTCGCCGGGCATGGCGGGCATCTCGATGTTCTCGTTCATCACCGTGATGTAGTAGAAGCCGTCCTCCGGGTCCTCCACCATTCGCCGGATGCCGTCCTGGATGATCACGGCCAGTTCGTAGGCGTAAGCCGGATCGTAGCAGCGCAGGTTGGGCACGGCCAGCGCGTAGAGGTGGCTCTGCCCGTCCTGGTGCTGCAGACCCTCGCCGGCCAGCGTGGTGCGGCCCGCCGTTCCGCCGATCAGGAAGCCGCGCGTGCGCATGTCGCCCGCCAGCCAGGCCTGGTCGCCGATGCGCTGGAAGCCGAACATGCTGTAGTAGACGAAGAAAGGGATGGTGGGCACGCCGTGGGTGGCGTAGGCCGTTCCCGCCGCGATGAAGCTGGCCATGCTGCCCGCCTCGGTGATGCCCTCCTCGAGGATCTGCCCGTCCCGGGCCTCGCGGTAGTAGAGCAGGCTGCCGGCATCCACGGGCTCGTAGAGCTGGCCCACGTGGGAGTAGATCCCGCACTGGCGGAACAGCGACTCCATCCCAAAGGTGCGGGCTTCGTCGGGCACGATGGGCACGATCAGCCGCCCCACGTCCGGGTCGCGCAGCAGCTTGGCCAGAATGCGCACGAAGGCCATGGTGGTGGAGACCTCGCGGCCGCCCGTGCCCTCGAGGAACTCCTGGAAGACTTCGTGGCCCGGGGCCTTCAGGCGCGGCGCCCGTGGCTGCCGGCGGGGCAGCGGACCGCCCAGCTCCGTGCGGCGGCGGCGCAGATACTCGAGTTCCGGGCTGCCCTCGGCGGGCCGGTAGAAGGGCGCGTCCTTGAGTTGATCGTCGGGGATGGGGATCCCGAAGCGCGCGCGGAATTCCCGCAGTTCGTCCTCGTTGAGCTTCTTCTGCGAGTGGGTGATGTTCTTGCCCTCGCCCGCCTCGCCCAGGCCGTAGCCCTTGACAGTCTGGGCCAGAATCACCGTGGGCTGGCCCGTGTGGGCCACGGCGGCCCGGTAGGCGGCGTAGACCTTCTCCGGATCGTGCCCGCCGCGCTTCATGCGGCGCAGCTGGTCGTCGGAGAGGTGTTCCACCAGCTTGAGCAGCCGGGGATCCGAGCCGAAGAAATGGCGCCGGATGTAGTCCCCGCCTTCGGTGGAGTACTTCTGGGACTCGCCGTCCACGACCTCCTCCATGCGCCGCTGCAGCAGGTGGTTTTCGTCCCGGGCCAGCAGGCTGTCCCACTCCGCGCCCCAGATCACCTTGAGCACGTTCCAACCCGCGCCCCGGAAGGCCGACTCCAGCTCCTGGACGATCTTGCCGTTGCCGCGCACGGGGCCGTCCAGCCGCTGCAGGTTGCAGTTGATGACGAAGATCAGGTTGTCCAGCCGCTCGCGCGCCGCCAGGGTGATGGCGCCCAGGGCCTCCGGCTCGTCGGTCTCGCCGTCGCCCAGGAAGGCCCAGACCTTGCGCCCGCTCTCCTTCTTCAGCCCGCGGTCTTCCAGGTAGCGGTTGAAGCGCGCCTGGTAGATGGCGTTGATCGGCCCCAGGCCCATGCTCACCGTGGGGAATTCCCAAAAGTCGGGCATCAGCCAGGGATGTGGATAGGAGGACAAGCCGCCGCCGGCGCGCAACTCGTGCCGGAAGTTCTTGAGCTGCTCCTCGTTCAGCCGGCCCTCCAGGAAGGCCCGGGCGTAGATGCCCGGCGAGGCGTGGCCCTGGAAGTAGATCTGGTCGGCGCTGCCGTCCAGGTCGGAGCCGTGGAAGAAGTGGTTGAAGCCCACTTCGTAGAGCGTGGCGGCGGAGGCATAGGTGGAGATGTGCCCGCCAATCCCGTTCTCTTCCCGGTTGGCGCGCACCACCATGGCCATGGCGTTCCAGCGGATGATGCTCTTGATCCGGCGCTCCAGCTCCCGGTTGCCGGGAAAGGGCACCTGTTCGTCCGGGGGAATGCTGTTCACGTAGGGCGTGCGCGCCGAGAAGGGCAGCGCCACGCCGCGGCGCCGGGCGTGAACTTCCAGCTGCTGCAGGAGCTCCACCACCCGCCCGGGTCCGCCGTCATGCAGCACGGCGTCCAGCGACTCGCGCCATTCCTGGCTTTCCACATCCCGCAGGTTCGACTCGTCCATGCGCTGCCTCCCGGTTGGAGCCCGCCCGATTCCCGAAACCACGCCGGCCAAGGTAGCATTCCCCTCCTGGCTGGTCAAAGCTGAGTTTCAGCTTTGCCTGAATTCCGAACATTTATCGACAACTGGTCCGGTCGACTTTCCCGCACTTGGCTGAATTCTGATCAGCTGGGAACTCAGCGTCTTCAATCGAAACCAGCGGGGGTGGAGGGCCAGCGCCCCGGCCGGACATGGAAAAGGGGCCGCCAAGCGGCCCCTCTGCATGGTCGATGTGCTTCGCCGATTTACTTCTTGGTGGCCTCGAGGGTGATCAGGATGCTGACCTCGTCGCCCACCATGCCGCTGCCGTAGCTCACGCCGTAATCCTGGCGGTTGAGCACCAGCGTGGCCTCGATGCCGATGCGCGTGTTGCCCCAGGGATCCTGGATCGGGCCGTTGAAGGTGAAGGGCAGCTCGATGGTCTTGGTCACGCCGTGCATGGTGAAGTCGCCGATGGCCACCCACTGGGCGCCGCGCTTCTCGATCTTCTTGCTGGTGAAGGTCAGGGTCTTGAACTTGGCCACGTCGAAGAAGTCCGCGCCGCGCAGGTGTTCGTCGCGCTTCTCGTTGTCCGTATCGACGGACGCGGCCTGGATGACGGCCTTGACGGAGGATTTGCTCAGGTCCTTGGCGTCCACCGTCAGGTCCACGGCGAAGTCGCCGAAATTGCCCCGCACTTTGCTGATCATCATATGGGTCACGGTGAACCCCACTTCGCTGTGGCTGCGGTCCAGGCTGAAGACCTCCGCCGCCCGGGCGCTGCCCGCCATCACGATCACCAGCATCAGGGCCGCCAGGCTGCTCAGTACGCGCTTCATGTCGCTCTCCTTGGTTGGGTTATTTTGTGAACCGGCCAAAGTTCGCACAACCGAAGATGAGAATCCAAGGATTGTTGCCATCTGCAACTATTTCTCACCGTTAATCTTTCAACCGCCCCTCCGACGCCGGCCCCCGACCCGGCGCTGGAACGCCCCGGGAGCGGGGCAATAGGATTTCCAGCCCCCTCGTGGTAGGTTCCCATCCCGACGCACATCCAGCATCGGGATCCCCATGAACGCACCTGTTCCCGCCCGCCTTCTGCTGCAGAACGGCCGGCTGTTCCACGGCCGGGCCCACGGCGCGCCGCGCACGGTGGCGGGCGAATTGGCCTTCCATACCGGCCAGTCCGGCTGGCAGGAGATGCTCAGCGACCCGTCCTACACGGGCCAGCTGCTCGTGCTCACCACGCCCCACGTGGGCAACACGGGCGTGCTGCCCGACGATCTGGAGAGCGACGGGATCCGCGCGGCGGGCCTCTTGTGCCGCAACCTCAGCCGGACGCCCAGCGGGGCCCGGGGCGGCGATCCCCTGCCCGACTGGCTCGAGTCGGAGGGCGTGCCCGCCCTGGAGGGCCTGGACACGCGCGCCCTGGTGCACGTGCTGCGCGAGGAGGGCGCCATGAACGGCATCCTGGCCTGCGCGGGCGAGCCCCTGGAGGAACTGCGCGAGCGGCTGGCCGCCACGCCCTCCATGGCCGGCCTGGACCTGACGGGCCGCGCGGGCTGCCGTCACGCCTGGGAGCTGCCCGCCGAGCAGGAGCGCTTCCGCGTGGCCGTGCTGGACTGCGGCGTCAAGCACAGCATCCTGGCCGAACTCTCGCGCCGGGCCTGCACGTTGGGCGTCTTTCCCCCGGACTCCTCCGCCGCCGAGCTGCTGGCCTGGCGCCCGGACGGCGTGTTTCTCTCCAACGGCCCGGGCGACCCGGCCGCCGCCGCCGGCCCGCTGGCCTGCCTGCGGGGACTGCCGCCCGCCCTCCCGCTGTTCGGGATCTGCCTGGGCCACCAGCTGCTGGCCCTGCTGGCCGGCGCGCGCACCTTCAAGCTGCCCTTCGGCCACCGGGGCGCCAACCACCCGGTGCAGCGCCTGGCGGACGGCGGCGTCTGGATCACCAGCCAGAACCACGGCTCCGCCGTGGCGGCGGAGAGCCTGCCCGCCACGGTGGAACTCACCCACCTCAGCCTGAACGACGGCACGGTGGAGGGGCTGCGCTGGCGCGACCGTCCGGCCTTCTCCGTCCAGTTCCATCCCGAGGCCGCCCCCGGCCCGCGCGAGGCCCGCGCCTGTTTCGACGAGTTCATCGCCCTGCTGGAGCGCAGCCGCGCCGGAGGTCCCCATGCCCGCACGCACTGACCTGCACTCCATCCTGGTGCTGGGCGCCGGGCCCATCGTCATCGGCCAGGCCTGCGAGTTCGACTACTCGGGCACCCAGGCCTGCCGCGCGCTTAAGGGCGACGGCTACCGCGTCATCCTGGTCAACAGCAATCCCGCCACCATCATGACCGAGCCCGATGTGGCCGACGCCACCTACCTCGAGCCCGTGACGCCCGACAGCGTGGCGGCCGTGCTGCGCAAGGAGCGCCCGGACGCCCTGCTGCCCACCGTGGGCGGACAGACGGCCCTGGACTGCGCCATGGCCCTGGAGCGCACGGGCCTTCTGAAGGAGCTGGGCGTGGAGCTGATCGGCGCCTCGGCCGCGGCCATCGAGAAGGCCGAGGACCGCGAGCTCTTCCGCCGGACCATGGAAGCCGCAGGCCTGGCCTGCGCCCGGGGCGGCTTCGCGCGCAGCGTGGAAGAGGGCCGGACCTTCGCCGCGCAGTTGGGCTTCCCGCTCATCCTGCGGCCTTCCTACACCCTGGGCGGCAGCGGCGGAGCCATCGTCTACAACCCGGAGGAGCTGGAAGAGGCCCTGCCCCGTGCCCTGGCCGCCAGCCCCATCCAGCAGGTGCTGGTGGAGGAATCGCTGCTGGGCTGGAAGGAGTTCGAGCTGGAGGTGGTCCGCGACCGGGCGGACAACGCGATCATCGTCTGCTCCATCGAAAACATCGATCCCATGGGCGTCCACACGGGGGACAGCGTCACCGTCGCGCCCCAGCTCACCTTGAGCGATCGCGAGTACCAGCGCATGCGCGACTCCGCCCTGGCCTGCCTGCGCGCCGTGGGCGTGGACACGGGCGGCAGCAACGTGCAGTTCGCCGTGGATCCGGCCAGCGGCCGCCAGGTGGTGATCGAGATGAACCCGCGGGTCAGTCGCTCCAGCGCGCTGGCCTCCAAGGCCACGGGCTTCCCCATCGCCAAAGTAGCCGCGCGCCTGGCCGTGGGCTGGACCCTGGATGAGCTGCCCAACGACATCACGGGGACCAGCCTGGCCTGCTTCGAGCCCGCGCTGGACTACGTGGTGGTCAAGGCCCCGCGCTTCCACTTCGAGAAGTTCCCCTCCGCCCCCGGCGTGCTGGGCGTGCAGATGCAGTCCGTGGGCGAGGCCATGGCCCTCGGCCGCAGTTTCCGCGAGGCGCTGCAGAAGGCCTTCCGCAGCCTCGAGGAGGGGCTGGACGGACTAGAACCGCGCCCGGCGCGCGGCCGCGGCCTGGACCTGGAGCGCCTGCGTTTCGCCACGCCCTTCCGCCTGCTAAAATTGCGAGAAGCCTTCCTACAGGGCATGAGCCTGGAGGAAGCCCACGCGCTGACTCGGATCGATCCCTGGTTCCTGGGCGAGATCCGCGCCCTGGCCGAGCAGGCCCGCGACCTGCAGGGCCGGACCCTGGCCGGGCTCTCTCGGGACGAGCTGCTGGAGGCCAAGCGCGCGGGCTTCTCCGACGGCCAACTGGGCCGCCTGCTGGGCACGGACGAGGACGCCGTGGCCGCGCGCCGAGCCGAGCTCGACCTGCAGCCCAGTTGGCGCAGCGTGGATACCTGCGCGGGCGAGTTCCGCGCCCCGACGCCCTTCGTCTACAGCAGCTGGGGCGAGGCCGACGACGGCGCGCCGCTGCCCGGGCGGCCCGTGCTGATCCTGGGGAGCGGGCCGAACCGCATCGGCCAGGGGATCGAGTTCGACTGCTGTTGCGTGCAGGCCGTGCAGGGGCTGCGCGAGCGCGGCATCCCGGTGATCATGGTCAACGCCAACCCGGAGACCGTCAGCACCGACCCGGACCTGGCGGACCGGCTCTACTTCGAGCCGCTGACCTTCGAGCACGTCTGGCACATCGCCCGGCGCGAGAACGCCCGGGGCGTGCTGGTGCAGTTCGGCGGGCAGACGCCGCTGAAGATCGCCGCTCGCCTGCAGGCCGCGGGCCTGCCCGTGCTGGGCACGCCGCCCGAGTCCATCGAGTGGGCCGAGGACCGCGAGCGCTTCGGCGCCTTGCTGGACGAGCTGGGCGTGGACGCGCCGGCCTGGGGCATCGCGCGGAGCCTGGACGAAGCCCTGGCCGCCGCGCGGCGCGTGGGCTTTCCCGCGCTGGTGCGGCCCTCCTGGGTGCTGGGCGGACGCGGCATGGAGATCGTCTACGACGAGGCCGCGCTGACCCGCTACGTCCAGGTGGCGCTGGAGCGCGAGGGCGGCCCCGTGCTGGTGGACGCCTTCCTCGAGGACGCCTTCGAATTCGACGTGGACGCGCTCTGCGACGGCGTGGAGGTGCGGGTGGCGGGCGTGCTCCAGCAGGTGGAGGAAGCCGGTGTGCACAGCGGCGACAGCTCGTGCGTGCTGCCGCCCTACCGGCTGGACCCCGTCGTGGGCGCGCGCATGCTGGAGATCGTGCGGCGCCTCGCCCTGCGCCTGGGCGTGCGCGGCCTGCTGAACGTGCAGTTCGCCCTGCAGGGCGAGCGGCTGGTGGTGCTGGAGGTGAATCCGCGCGCCAGCCGCACGGTGCCCTTCCTGGGCAAGGTGACCGGCATTCCGCTGGCCGCCGTGGCCGCGCGGCTCAGCCTGGGCGGCCGGCTGGCCGACGAGAGCTGCGACTGGGAGCGCTCCCTGGGCCTGACGGCGGTCAAGCGCCCGGTCTTCCCCTGGAGCCGCTTCCCGCGCCAGGACGTCTTCCTCTCCCCCGAGATGAAGTCCACGGGCGAGGTGATCGGGCTGGACCGCAGCCTGGACGGCGCCTGGTTCAAGGCCGCCGAGGCCGCCTCGGAAGCCCTCCCCGCCACCGGTTGCGTGCTGTTCTCCGTCAACCGCCACGACAAGCTGCGCGCCCTGGAATTGGCCCGGGACTTCGCCGAACTGGGTTTCCGCCTGGCCGCCACGGCGGGCACGGCCCGGGTCTTCCGCGAGAACGGCCTGCAGGTCCTGGAGGTGTTCAAGGTGGGCGAGGGCCGGCCGGATTTGACGGACGAGCTGAAGAACGGGCGCGTGCAATTGGTGGTGAACACGCCGCTGGGCGAACGCTCGCGCTTCGACGAGCAGGAGATCGGCCGCACGGCCGTGCGCCTGCGGATTCCGCTGATCACCACGCTCTCGGGCGCGGCAGCGGCCCTGCGGGGCATTCGTGTGGCGCGCCAGGGACGGCCCGCGCCGCTCTGCTTGCAGGAGCTCCACGCGCGATAAGCACCTCACCACAGAGACACAGAGACTCAGATGGATGCAGGGCTGGAACTTGTTCGTCATCCCTGCGGCGACCCCTTCCCCCTGCAAGGGGGAAGGTTGGGATGGGGGTTCAACGTGTCTTGCTCTTCTGCCAGGATCCTAGTTTTCCACTTTTCTGCTGGCGCCAGAAAGGTGGAGTCAGAGAGGCGCTTTTTCTCACCCGGTCTGACCGGCCGTCCAGACTCAGCCCGCCTCCCGGCGGGCTTCCGCTGGCGGCAGCGGCTCCTTCCTGACTCCACGTAGCTGGTTCCGCTTGACGGCGTCACCACCTGGTTTTGGTTCAGCCACGGGCGGTCAGCCCTGCGGGCTTCACCTCGCGTGACACAAATCGTCTTCGATCCTTTGAGCCTTCGTGTTCAAGTCGTTCACCGGCCGTTCCATGTTCCAACCCAGGCCGAGTCCAACATGAACTCTGTGCCTCTGTGTCTCTGTGGTGGGTCTGGCGCAGGGATGCTTGGCGGCTCAGGCAGGAGTCAACATTTTTACCTGCCGGATATTTGCTTGAGCCTTCCCGGAATTTTGCGTACCGTGCCTCGCCCCCCAACTCGCACACGACAACATCTCTTCAGCCGACTCGACGGAACCCGTGACGGGGACCGTCCACCGTATTCACACAGGGGGTTGATCATGTCCCACTCTCAAGGCTTGTGCGTCCTGGGCGCCGCGCTGGCGCTGGGCGGATGGCTATTGGCCGGATGCGGCGACCACGAGGGGAGCGCTCCGCCCACCGGCTCCTTTTCCCAGGTCCGGGTGACCCCGGGCCAGACCTGCACGTCGCTGCTGGCCGGGCAGACCATTCCGGCGGGCGAGGTCTGCGTGGAAGTGATCGACGAGGGCGACCAGCCGTTCCTCGCCATCACCTACACCACCACGGACGGCTGGCTGCTGCTGGAGACCCACGCCTGGGTGGGCCTGGATCTCGCCGATCTGCCCGCCACCGGCAGCGGCAATCCGCGCGTCGGGCACTTCCCCTACTGTGCCAGCGGCTTGGGCGGCTTAACCCGCCACACGCTGTTCGTGGACTTGAGCCTGTTCGGCAGCGAACACGGATCGCCCGATTTGTGCGAGCTGACCTTCCTGGCCGCCACGCACGCCGTAGTGGGCCGCGACGACAACTGCGACGGGAGATTCGAGCGGACCGAGACCGCCTGGGGCGCCGGTCCGCGACTGGTGGAGCGGGGCAACTGGGCCACCTGGTTTAGCTTCGTGATGGAATGCTGCGAGCCGGCCTTCGACGGCAGCGAGTACTCGCTGCAGGTGGACGGCCTGAACGCGTCGGGACAGGCCCGGATCCAGGCCAGCGCGCCAGGAGAGGATCTGCAGTCCTACTTCACGGCCCGGCTGGACCTGGACGGAGACGGCAGTCTTGACGGCGACGATCTGGAAGTGCCGGCTTGGTGCCTGGATCACATCCGCAACTTCACGGCCGGGACGGACTGGCATGCTGCGATCTTCTACTCGTCGCTGATCGACCTCTCCGGCCTGGAGGACCTGCAGCACAACCCGTTGCTGGATCGCTGGCAGAACCTGGACCTGGTGAACTGGATCCTCAACCAGGGCTTCGTGGGCCGGGAGTCCAGCCTGGGCAACGGACCCTTCACCTACGGGGACCTGCAGGTCGCCATCTGGACCCTGGTGGAATCCGATCTGACCGGATCCCTCGGGGGTCTGGGCGCCTGGTCCCAGGCGCGAGTCGACGAGATCCTGTCGGAGGTGCCCGACAGTCTGGGAGTGGATCTGGCCCGGGTGGACTACCTGCCGCCCTGCCCGGGGCTCATGAGTGTCGTGGTCACGCCCCGGGTGATCATCCCGAATCCCGATCCAGACAAACCCAGCCTGGGAGGCTATGTCCAGCCCCTGCTGCTGGTGCTGCCCAGCCCCTGCAGCAGTTGCGAGTAAGACCCAGGCTGCGAGGGACACCGGCAACGGAGGCCGCTGGACTCGGATTGCGAGCGGACTTGGCGGAAGGTCAGGCGAGGCTCCTGACCTTTCGCTCGATCTGCCCCGTGCGCTGGACAAACCCCACGTATGGTGTCAGGCACCGTGCCTGACACTGCTTTGGACTCAGATAGCGGACGGACCTGGCGGAAGGTCAGGTGAGGATCCTGACCTACCGGTTCGATCTGTCCCGTGCACTGGACAAACCCCTTATGCAGTGTCAGGCACGGTGCCTGACACTGCTTTGCACGCCCCCATCCGCCCGCGTGCGCTGCGCGCACCCGGACGGCTTCCCCCGCGGGGCGCGGGGGAAGCTACTCCGGTCTCCAGGACTTCTGTCATGCACAGCCCAAGGGATCCCCCGGTCAAGCCGGGGAACGACGAGCAAGGTGGTCGGATTGCGCAAGGTGAAGCGCGCAGCGCTGAACCAGAACCAGGTGGTGACGGCGTCAGCCGGAACCAACTACTCGGTTGCAGGAAGGCCAAACTGCGGCCAGCGGAAGGCCACCGCGAGGTGGCCTGACTCTGGCCGATGAGAAAAAGCGCCTCTTTGGCACCTAACCGGCCGTTCCACCTTTCTGGCGCAAGCAGAAAGGCTGAAAACATGGGTTCCGGGCAGACGACCGGGATGACAGGCAAGGCCTTAGGATCCCCCGGTCAAGCCGGGGGATGACGGGCGCGGAGCTCCAGCTCTGACTCTGTGCCTCTGTGCCCCTGTGTTGAATCTGGTCACAGAACGACTAGCTACGGAGATACGAGGCGCCGTTCAGGTCGATGGTGCCGCCCGTCAGCCAATCCGCGCGGCCCGAGACCACGAAGCGCACCGTCTCGGCGATCTCCTCCGAGCGCGCCACGCGCTGGTGCGGACTCTGGCCGCGGGTGGCCACGCCGCGCTCGCCTTGCAGGGCCTCGCGGGCCATCTCCGTCTCCACAAAGCCCGGCGCCAGGTTCACCACGTAGATCTTGTCGGGCGCCAGGGCCACGGCCATGTACTGCCCCAGGCCGTGCAGGCCGGCCTTGCTGGCGCCGTAGGCCGGCGCCGTGGGCTCGCCGCGGAAGGCGCCGCGGCTGCCGATGTTGACGATGTAGCCGCCGCCCGCCGCCGCCAGAAAGGTCCGGGCCGCGTGAATCAGCAGGGCCGGGGCCAGCAGGTTGACGGCCAGGATCTCCTTCCAGCGGGCGGCCCATTCGGAGGCGTCCATTTCACGCACCGGGTGCTCGCGGAAAATCCCCGCGTTGTTCACCAGGATGTCCAGCCCGCCCAGGGCCTGGGCGGCGCGCGGCGCCAGGGCCGCCGCCTGGGCCTCGTCGGCCAGGTCGGCCTGCAGCAGCACGTGGCCCGTGCCGGGCAACGAGGCCAGCAGTTCGCGGGCCCGCTCCTCGCTGGCCGAGTAGTGGACGGCCACGGCCACGCCGTCCTCCGCCAGCACCCGGGCGATCTCCCGACCGATTCCCCGCGAAGCACCGGTCACCAGCGCCCGCCGCCGTCCTTGTTCCATGCTCATCCTTCCTCCTCCTCCGTCAAGATCCGTTCCACCAGCACTACATCCAGGTGACGGCCGAATTTCACCCCCACCTGATGCATCACTCCCACTGTCCGGTAGCCGGCCCGGGCGAACAACTCCAGGCTGGCGGCGTTGCCGGCCTCGATGCGCCCCAGGATCACCCGGTGGCCGGCCCGGCGCGCCGCGTCTTCCAGGGCAACGGTCAGCAACCGCCCCAGGCCCCGGCGCCGCTGCTCGGCCGCGACGAAGACCGAAGCCTCCACGGTGCGGGCGTAGGCCCCCCGGGGCGACCAGGCCGTCAGGCTGGCCCAGGCGGCCAGCTCCCCGTTCTCTTCCGCCACCAACACGGGATGAAGCGTCCCGCCGTGGGCGGCGAGCCACTCCCGCGCCGCGGCGGCATCCCGCGGCTCCGTGTCGAAGGTCGCCGTGCCGTGCAGGACCTGCTCGTTGTAGATGGCCGTGATCGCCGCCAGATCCTCCGGCCGGGCGCTTCGCACCTGCATGGTCGCTCCCCCTTGTCCGGCAGGAATCTGCCAAACATCGAGCGGCCCCGTTCGCCGAGCGAACGGGGCCACAGCCATGACGGATGGAAGAGAGTCCTACTTGATCAGGGTCAGGGCGCGCACCTGGCTCAGGCCCTGGCCCTCCAGCTGCGCGTAATACAGGCCCGAGGGAACGCCGGCGGCATCCCAGCTGCGAGCGTGCTCACCCGCCCCCAGCAGGCCGTCCTGCAGCACGGCCACGGTCTGGCCCAGGCTGTTGTAGACGGACAGGCGCACCTGCTGCGCGCGGTCCAGCCGGAAGCCCAGCGTGGTGCGCGGATTGAAAGGATTGGGATAGGCGCTGCCCAACTCCAGGCCCAGCGGACGACCGCCGCCGGCCACCACGGCGCTGGCCTGCTCCAGCCACAGGGTCTGGCTGCCGTCCCCCGGGGAGTCGATGGCCACCAGCGCGCCCAGCGTACCCGCCGCCAGCGAGCCGGTGGCGAACACACTCAGGGTTGTGCCCGCGCTCAGCTCCACGGGCAGGAAGTTCAGCACCACGGTGGAGCTGCCGGCCAGGCGCACCTGCAGGCCGTAGGAGCCCGGGGCGACGGGCAGGTACGCCAGGCTCTCGTTGAAGACCACGTCGCCGAACAGGACCGTGCCGTCGGGCAGCGTGATGTCCACCGCCGGGGCGTCGCCGGCCGCGTGGACGAAGCGCACCCAGGCCTCCGTGGGCGAGGTCTGCCGCGTGTCCGTCAGGACCAGGGGACCGAAACTGCCGTCGCCCAGCAGGCCCGTGGCCGCCACCGTGGTGACGCTGCCCGGGGTGAAGTCCAGCGTGGCGTCGATCACCGGGTTCTGGTTGGTGCCCGCGACGTAGACCTGCACGTGGTGGCTGCCGCCGGGGATGTCCAGGTAGGGGCTGAAGGCCGGGTAGAGAACGCCTGTCAGGACGGCCGCTCCGTCCAGCCAGACGTCCACAGCCGGCGCGTCGGGGCTGAGATGCGCCACGCGCAGGTGGGTGCCCGCCGACTCCAGGGTCAGAAAGGTGCTGCCGTCGCCCGGGGCGTCCACGGCGGCCAGTGCGCCCAGCGTGCCTGCCGCCAGCGTGCCGGTGGCGAACACGCTCAAGGTCGTGCCCGCGCTCAGCGCCACGGGCTGGAAGGCCAGTACGACCGTTGAGCTGCCGGCCAGGCGCACCTGCAGGTCGTAGGATCCGGGGGCAACGGGCAGATAGCCCGTGCTCTCGTTGAAGACCACGTCGCCGAACAGCACCGTGCCGTCGGGCAGCGTGATGTCCACCGCCGGGGCGTCCGCCGCGCTGTGGGAGAACCTCACCCAGGCCTGGGTGGGGGACACCTCGCGGGTGTCCGGGATCACCACCGGACCAAAGCTGCCGTCCGCCAACAGGCCGGTGGCCGCCACGGTCAGGGCCTGTCCGTCCACGAAGGGCAGGGTGGCGTCGATCACCGGGTTCTGATTGGTGCCGGTGGCGAAGACCCGCACGCGGTGCGGCCCGGCGGGCACTTCCAGGTAGGGGCTGAAGGCCGGGCAGGCGACGCCGGAGAGCGCCACGCTGTTGTCCAGCCAGACATCCACGGCGGGAGCGTCGGGGCTGAGGTGGGCCACGCGCAGGTCGGCGGCAGCTTCGACGCCACCCGCCAGACCGGCCAACAGCAGGAGTCCAAACATCGAGCGGTTCATGGTCGTCCCTTTCGTATTGCTGTCGTGTTCTTCGATCGACAGCCAACATAGCGGACGATTTCAGTCTTGTCAAGACCTTGCCCTTGTTTTGTTCATGTTTTGACTGAATTCGAGGAGAGCGACGCCGGGCGGCGGAATCCCATCTTCCGCTCGGGAATGCTCCAGCAGTGGCGAGGCCCTGCCTCCGGGACGCGTCCGCCGACCAGACGTTCCGCCGCGGGTCTTCCTTGACAAAACTTGGGCAGTTCCCCTTCTTGTGGACATGACGCCATCCACACGTCCCCGCCACACCATCGCCGCCGTCGCCCTGCGCACGGGCCTGTCCCAGGATCTGCTGCGCACGTGGGAGAAGCGCCACGCCCTGGTCCGCCCCGGCCGCAGCGAGAGCGGCCGGCGCCTCTACAGCGACCAGGACGTTGAGTTCCTGCTGCTGGTGAAGGGCGGGCTGGAGCGGGGCCTGCGCATCGGTGATCTGGTGCCCCTGGACCGCGAGGCCCTGGTGCGGTTGACGGCCCCGTCCGCCGCGGCGGCGGATCCCGCGGCGGACACGGCTGTCCTGGCGAGCCGCCGGCCGGCCGGGGAGAGCCAGGCGGCCGCGGACCCCGACCCGGCCCGCCGGTTGGCGAGCTGCCTGGGACGCGTGGACGGCTGCGACGCGGCGGGTTTGTGGCGGGAGCTAAACCGGGCCAGCGTGGATCTCAGTCTGCCGGCCCTGCTGGATTCCCTGCTGGTGCCGCTGTTGCGCGACGTGGGGGAGGCCTGGACGGAGGGGCGGGTGCGCATCGGCCAGGAGCATCTGGTCACCGTGGCGGTGCGCTCCCTGCTGGAAGGCCTGCTGCGCCGGCGCCAGGCGGCACCCGGCGCCCCGCGCCTGCTGGCCGGGACACCCAGCGGACAACGCCACGAACTGGGAGCTTTGATGGCCGCGCTCCTGGCCGGGGAAGCCGGCTGGGACGCCGTCTATCCGGGGCCGGACCTGCCGGCGGAGGAGTTGGCGCAGCTGGCCCGGCGGCTGGGCGCGCAGGCGCTGGCCCTGAGCCTGACTCCGCCCGTGGACGCCACGCTCGCGCTGGAGCTGGCCCGCCTGCGCGAACTGCTCCCGCCGGAGATCACGCTGCTTTTGGGAGGGGGCGCCGTGCCGCTGACCCCGACGGGCCCGGGCATCCGCCGGCTGGATAGTCTGGCGCAACTGCCCATCGTGCTGGCCGCCCTGCGTCGACCCGTCTCCCCCGCCTGAGCCCGCTTCAGCCGGCGCTGGGCGGCGCGACCCGCCGCGCCCGCCGGACCAGCCCCGCCAGCCAGAGGCGCGCCTCGTCCACCCAGACGTAGAGCAGGGGCACCACCACCAGCGTGAAGAAGGTGCTGGCGATCAGACCGCCGGCCATGGCGCGACCCATGGGCGCGTAGGGCATGCCCACCAGGGCCGCGTTGCCCACGGCCATGGGGATCAGGCCGCAGACCGTGGTCAGGGCGGTCATCATCACCGGCCGGTAGCGCTTGCCCACGGCCTCCACCAGCGCCTCGTCCCGGGGCACGCCGTCGGCGCGCAGGCGCACCACCAGGTCGATGAGCACGATGGCGTTGTTCACCACCACACCCACCAGAATGATCAGTCCGATGCCGGCCATGATGTCGAAGGGTGTCCCGGTGATGAAGAGCGTCCACCAGGCGCCGAAGAAGGCGAAAGGCACGCTGCCCAGCACCACCAAGGGCAGGCTGTAGGATTCGAACAACATGCCCATCAGCAGATAGACGAAGGCCAGGGCCAGCACCAGGGCGAAGTTCTGCTGTTGCTCCTGCTCCTCGAAGCGGTCGAAGCCGCGCCCCAGGCTCCAGCTGTAGCCCGGCGGCAGGGCCAGGTCCGCCAAGGCCCCGCGCAGCCGCCCCTGGAAGGCGTCGTCCTTGCCGCCCTGGTCGAAGACCTTCACGCGCATGAAGGTCTGGCCCTGGGTGCGCTGGACGTTGCCCAGGCTGCGGCCGTGGCGCACCGTGGCCACCTGCGCGAGCGGCACCTTGCCCCCCGGGCCGGCCAGCTCCAGTTCCTGAACCTTGTGCAGCTGGTCGCGGTCGTCCTCCGCCAGCCGCACCAGCACGGAGACGTCGCGGTCCGGGCGCTGCAGCCAGCCGATCTGGTCGCCGGAGAGCGCGTAGCGCAGCGTGCCCGCCACCTGGCTGCCGCTGAGTCCGTGGCGCGCCAGCCGTTCGCGGTCCAGCTCCAGCACCAGCTCCTCCTGTCCGCGCTCGGCGTCCAGCTCGGTGTCGATGACTCCATCCACGAAGGCCAGCCGGCGCCGCACCTCCTCGGCCAGTTCCTTCAGACGATTGGTGTCCGGGCCGCGCACGAGAATCGTGGTGCCCGATTCCTCGCTGAAGTCGTTCCAGCCCATCCGAATCTCCACTCCCGGAACCTTGGGCAGCCGCTTGCGCAGATCCTCCAGCGCCTCGTCCCGGGAGAGCCAGTCCTGTTTGACGAGACCCAGCTTCTTGCCCGCCGCGCGGAAGAAGTAGGCGTACCAGCTCTGGCCGCTTTCGTTCTCCACCCAGACGTGCACCTGGCCCCAGGCCCGGCTGAAGCCCGAGGTCACGGTGCGGATGCGGTAGCGCTTCTCCTGGGCGTAGATGATCCGCTCGATGCGGCGCACCAGGCTGTCGGCGTCCGTCAGCGTGTAGGCGGCGGGCATGTCGAGGATCACCTGGAACTCGCCCACGTTGCCTTCGCCCTCGCCCTTTTTTTCGACTTTTTGCATCGGCAAGGACATGCTGAACAGCACCAACAGGGCCACCAGGCTGGCGTCGCCACGGTGGCGCAGGGAGAAGCTCAGCAGACCCTGGGCGTGCTGCCGGCCCCAGCGCACCAGCCGGGGCTCGTGGCTGCTCATGTTCAGCGGCAGGCGCGCGGCCAGCTGGGGGATGAAGAGCAGGGCCACCAAGAGCGAGGCGGCCAGCGAGACCACCACGGGCATGCCGATCCGGGTCAGGAAGAAGGAGAGCGTACTGTTCCCGCTCATCAGCATCAGGGGCAGGAAGACCACGATGGTCGTGCCCGTGGCCACGGTCACCGCCAGACTGACTTCCGCCGTGCCGCGCACCACGGTCTCGTGGCGCGGGTTGGCCAGGCCCGCGCGCCCCGACCCGTCCCGGGCTGGATCCGGCGGATCGGTGATGGCGATGCTCTCCATCACCACGATGGCGTTGTCCACCACCATGCCCACCGCGATCATCATGCCCATCATGGTGATGATGTTCAGCGACCAGCCGGCGAAGTAAATGCTGGCGATGGTGATCAGCATGCAAAAGGGGATGGCCGCCGTGATCAACAGGGTGGGTGTCCAGCGCCGCAGGAAGAAGTAGAGGACCAGCAGGGCGAACAGTCCGCCCCAGAGCGCGCTGCCCTTCAGGTTGTCGATGGACTCGCGGATGTAGCGGCCCTGGCTGAACAGCGGGCTGATCCGCAGCTCGGCCAGTTCCGGATCGGCGCCGGCCTGCGCCAGGATCTCGTCCACCTGGCGGCAGAGCTGCTCGGTGTTGGCCGTGGATTCGCGGGAGACGCCCAGCATCAGCGCGCCCGTCCGGTCCACGCGCTGGATCCAGTCCGATTCCGGCACGTCCAGGTGCACGTGGGCCAGGTCCCCCAGCCGTAGCACGCGCTGCTCCACGCGCACCGGCAGGTCGGCGATCTCCTCCAGGCTGCGCCAGCGGGCGTCGGCGCGCAGGGCCAGCCGCCGGTCGCCCTCGCGCACGGTGCCCAGCGAGAGCGCCAGGTTGTCGCGGGAGAGGGCCTGCACCAATTGCCAGGCGCTGACGCCGTGGGCGCCCAGGGCCTGCAGGTCCAGGTCGATGAGCACGTCCTTCAGGTCCGCGCCCCAGAGTTCCACCTTGGCCACGCCGTCCAGGCGCTCCATCGGTTTCTGGAGCTTCTCCTCCACCAGCGCGCGGGCCTGGGCCGGGTCCAGGCTGGAGCTGATCCCCAACCAGTAGACCTCCTCGTCGTCCATGCCCATCCGGCGCAGCACCACGCGCTCGATGTCCAGGCTGGACTCCGCCAGGCTGCGGTCGATGCAGTCCCGCACCTGGCTCCAGGCCTGGTTCAAGTCCGTGCCCTCGCGGAACTGCAGCCAGAACCAGCAGCCGTGGGCCTGGCTGTTGCTCTCCAGGTATTTCATCCCGTGCACGGCGCGCAGGTTGTCCTCGAAGGGCCGCGCGATGCGCTCCTCGATCTCCTCCGGCGTGGAGTTGGGATAGGGCACCCAGAAGCCCATGTAGGGCGAAGAGAAACCCTGGGGCATCATTTCATAGGAGACGCGCTGCAGGGCGATGGCCCCCAGCAGTCCCAGCGCCAGGAAGAGCATGAGCACGGTCACCGGGCGCTTGAGGGAGAGCTCGGGCAGCCAGCGATGCAGGTTCACGGGCGGGCCTCCCGGGCGTGGCCCAGCCAGGTCCGCACGCGCGCCGTGGCGGTCTCCGCGAACTCATAGAGGACGGGAATCACGAACAGGGTGAGCAGCGTGCTGGTGCTCAGGCCGACGATCACCGTGATCGCCATCGGCCGCCGCAGCTCGGCGCCGTCCCCCAGGCCCAGGGCCAGCGGCGCCAGGCCCAGCACGGTGGTCAGCGTGGTCATCAGGATGGGTCGCAAGCGCTGGGCGCCGGCCTTGACCACCGCCTCCCGGCGCTCCAGGCCTTCGCCTCGGAACAGGTTGATGGTGTCCACCAGCAGGATGGCGTTGTTGACCACGATGCCCACCAGCAGGATGGCCCCCAGGAAGACCAGGATGGAAACGGGCACGCCCAGCAGCCAGAGGGCCGGCACCACGCCCAAGAAGGCCAGTGGCACGGCCATCAGGATCACCAGCGGGTGGATCAGGCTCTCGAATTGGCTGGCCATCACCACGTAGACCAGGAAGACCGCCAGCGCCAGCGCCAGGTAGAGGCTGGACAGGCTGCGCTGCATCTCAGTGCTCTGGCCCGTCACCTCCCAGCGCTGGCCTTCCGGCCAGTCCAGGGCGGCCAGGCGCTGGCGCAGCTGGGGCACCGCCCGGCCCAGATCCAGGCCGCTCAGGTTGGCGCGGATCAGCGCCGTGCGCTCCTGCTCCAGCCGGCGGATCTCGCTGGGGCCCTCGCTCAGGAAGACCTCGGCCACGGCGGAGAGGGGAATGGGCACGGCCTGGCCGGGGTTGACGATCAGCGCGCGGATGTCCTCCACGCCCAGCAGGTCCTCCGGCCGCAGGCGCACGCGGATGTCCACGCGCTGCTCTACGTCGCGGAATTCGGTCTCGACCTCGCCCAGCACCTTGTGGCGGAGCAACGCACCCACGCTCTGCAGCTCCAGCCCCAGCCGGGCCAGCTCGGCGCGCCGGAAGCGCACGTGGATCTCCGGGTTGCCGCCGCCGGAGGTGGTGTGCAGGTCGGCCAGCCCGGGCAGGTCGGCCAGGGCCGCCGCCACCCGGCGCGCGCTGGCGCGCAGGTCGGCCAGGTCGTGGCCCGTGATCTGGACCTCCACGGGCGTCTTGTAGCTGAAGAGCACGGGGTGGCCCACGCGGCTCTTCACGTCGGGCAGGTTCAGCAGGAAGGGCCGCAGGCGGGCCAGCACGCGCTCCTCGGCGCCGCGCGGGTCGCCCGTGTCCTTCAGCCGCACCGTCAGCCGCGCCAGGTGCTCGCCGCCCTCGGTGTCGATGCCGCCCTGGGTGTCGGCCCCGGCAACCAGCGCCACGCCGGCCACTTCCGGCTGGGCGCGCAGGAAGGCCTCCAGCGGGGCCAGCCGCTCGGCCGTACGCTCCAGCGGGCTGCCCACGGGCAGTTCGGCCTCCACGAAGAACTCGCCCTGATGCAGGAGGGGAATCAGTTCGCGGCCCAGCCGGGGCAGCAGGGCCACGGCCAAGGCGAGCAGCAACAGCACCCCCGTCAACAGACCTTGGGGCCGCTCCAGCACGCGCCGCATGGTTCGCGGGTAGGCCTGATTTCCAGCGCCGCCACGGTCGAAGCGTCCGCCCAGCCGTTCCAACAGCCGCCCCAGCCCGCCGAAGGCCGCCCCCAGGCGGCGCCCGCTCCAGGCCAGGCCCAAGGTCAAGACCCAGGCCAGTACCTGCACAACGCGCGCCACCACGTCCAGCAGCACCAGCACGGGCAGGCGGAGCAGCAGCAGGCCCCAGGCCGGGAGCCAGGCCAGGCTGCGCCACGCGCGGCCCGCGCGCCGCCACTGGTTCAGGGAGCGCGCCGACCGGCGGGTCTGCTCCCAGGCCGCCGGCCGGCCCAGCAACAAGGCCCGCTGCCCGCGCCAACCGCCGGGCCGCTCCGGCGCTGGGTCTGCCGGGGAATCCGGCGCGCCGGCCTCCGCCCCCCGGGCGCCCAGGGCGGCCAGCATGGGGATGAAGGTCAGCGCGAAGACCAGCGAGGCGCTGAGGGAGAACACCACCACCAGCGCCAGGTCGCCGAAGACCTGGCCGGCCACGCCTTCCACGAAGACCATGGGAAAGAACACGGCCACGGTGGTGAGCGTGGAGGCCGTCACCGCCTGGGCCACCTCCCCCGTGCCCCGGATGGCCGCCCGCAGGCGGTCGTCGCCCTCGGCCCGGCAGCGGTGGATGGATTCCAGCACCACGATGGCGTTGTCCACCAGCATGCCGATGCCCAGGGCCAGGCCGCCCAGGCTCATCACGTTGAGCGAGAGCGAGCTGAGCTGCATGGGACCGAAGGTCGCCACGATGGAGAGCGGGATGGTCAGCGCCACGATCAGCGTGGGCCCCACGCTGCGCAGGAAGAGGAAGAGGATCAGCACGGCCAGCAGACCGCCCTGCACGGCGTTGGAGCGCAGTTCGTCCAGGCTGCCCTGGATGAACGTGCTCTGATCCGCCAACAGGGAGAGCGCCACGCCCTGGCCGCCCAGCTGCTTGGCCAGCGGCTCCGGGCCCATGGGTTGGGGCGGGCCGCCCTTGCCGGGGCGACCGGAGCTCTTCTCGGCGGCCGCCGCCTGGCTGGAATCCGCCGGGAGCCCGGCCGTCCCGGGTTTGTCCTGGCCGAACAGGCGCTTGCGCAGGCTGGCCGCCACTCGCACCACGTTGGCGTCGGCCTCCTTGTGGATCTCGATCTCAACCGCCGGGCGGCCCTCCACCCGGGTCAGGGTCTCGGCGTCGCGCCCCGTGCGCCGGATGGTGGCGATGTCGCCCAGGGTGATGAACGCGCCGTCCGCCGTGCGCAGGCGCGTGTCCGCGATCTCCGCCAGGCTCTTGAATTCAGACAGCACGCGCACCACGTACTCCGAGCGGCCCTCCTTCAAATTGCCGCCCGCCAGGTTGACGTTCTCCGAGGCCAGCTGGCGGGAGATGGACTGGATGTCCAGCCCGCGCAGGCTCAGTTCGGCCTCGTCCAGCTCGACGCGGATCTCCTCCTCCAGGCCGCCCTTGACCTTGACGGCGGCCACGCCGGGCAGCTTCTCCAGCTCGAGCTTGACCCGTTCCTCGCCCAGCAGGCGCAGGCTGCGCAGGGCGGACTCGTCACCCGCGCCGTCTTGCCAGGTCAGGCCCACGCGCAGGACGGGATCCAGCGCGGGATCGTAGCGCAGGATCAGCGGGCGCTCCGCGTCATCGGGCAGGCGGACGGTCTCCAGTTTCTCGCGCAGGTCCTGGATGGAGAGGTCCATGTCGTTGTCCCAGCCGAACTCCACCACCACGTCGGACTGGCCGGCGCGGGAGAGGCTGGAGATGGAGACTTTGCCCGCCACCACGCCCATGGCCTGCTCGATCGGCCGCGAGATAAACTGCTCCACCTCTTCCGGGGCGGCGCCCTCCCAGACCGTGCGCAGGGTGATGCTGGGGTAGCTGATGTCGGGCATCAGCGTCAGGGGCAGGCGCTGCATTGAGATCAGACCGAAGACCATCACGGCCAGCACCAGCATGGTCACGGCCACGGGCCGGCTGGTAATGAAGGCCACGAAACCGTGGCGCTGAAGTGGATCGGCGGGTTCGGGGAGTGGCGACATGGAACTTCCTGGGCTGGCGGTGGCGAACTACTTCTGCGGCCGGGAGCCGGCCTTCACGCTGTCCGCGGGCTGGGGCAGGTCGCGGCCGTCCCGGCGCACCACGCGGATGGGCGAGCCCGGCTTGAGCGCGCTCTGTCCCACCACCACCAGGGCTTCGCCGGCCTGCAGGCCCTGGCGCACCTCCAGCCGCTCCTCGTCCTCGTAGCCGCGTTCCACCTGCCGCCGGACGGCGCTGCTGTCGCCGGCCACCCAGACGTAGCTCAAGTCGCGGTCGTAGACCAGCGCGCGCTTGGGCACCACCACCACGTCGTTGCGCGTGTCCGTCAGGATGGAGAAGCGCGCGTACATGCCGGCCCGCAGCGCGCTGCCGCTGTCCTTGACTCCCACCGTGACCCGCAGCGTGCCGCTGGCCGGGTCCACCACCGGGCTGATGCGCTTGATCCAGCCCTGGCGCACGCTGCCGTCCCCGGAACTGGGCGTGACGTCGACGCTCTGGCCCTGGCGCAAGCGGACCAGATCGCGCTCGGGCACGTCCAGCACGGAGATCAGTTCGCGATCGTCCACCAGGGTGAAGAGCTGGCTGCCCGGCTGGACGAAGTCGCCCTGTTGGACCAGCCGCCGTCCCACCACGCCGCCCACGGGCGCGGTCACCCGGCTGCGCTGCACGGTGAGCCGCGCGCTCTCCCAGGCCAGCTTGGCCTTGTCGGCCAGGTACTGGGCGTCGCTCAGATCCTGTTCGGGCACCAGCCGCGCCTCCGCCAGTTGGCGCACGCGCTCCAGGTCCTGGGCGGCCTTCTCCATCTCCAGCCGCAGGCGGCGCTCGCTGAGCAGGATCTCGGCGTCCTCCAGTACCAGCAGCGTGTCGCCGCGCCGCACGCGGTCCCCCTCCTCCACGCGCAGACGGCCCACGTGGCCGGCCACCAGCGGGTAGACCTTGATCTCGCCCTCGGTGGTGAGCACGCCGTTCAGGTGCAGGCGCGAGGCCATGCTGCCCAGCACGACGGTCTCCAGTTCCACCGGGACGGGCTGCACCTTGTTGCTGTCGGCCGGGTTGGACTCGCCGCGGCCCGTCTGCACCTGGCAGGCGCCGGTCAGCAGGGCGAGACTGGAGAGCAACAGGACGGAGAAGTGACGCAGACGGACGGGAAAGGGCCGGGCGACGTTCCGGATCATGGGGACTCCCTGGACTGTGGTGCTGGGGCGGGCGGCTGTGTCGGCCCGCGGCGCAAAGTGCCAAATACCCTGCCCGGGCGGAAGGGTTTCCTGCCAAGGACGATTCCGGCCCATTTCGTCCACGATTCTGCCAGAGCGTTTGGATTGCCGGCCCACTTCTGGAAAAGCAGACGCCGAACGGGCCTGGCGGGCGGGAAGGAGCTTGGCCCTGTTCTTGCAATCGACAGGCGGGAGTTCAAGTTCAGGTTCACGTCAGGACGTGTCGGCCGGTCCCTGGGGATCTCCGATGCGTCGGGGGTCGACGCCGCGGAATGCGACGACCCCCAGGTGGCTCCGCAGTGCCACAGGCCGCCCCCGGTCCTCCGCCGGGGGCGTCACTTTTCCTCCCGGTCGCTTCAGCCCAGCCGCTCGCGCACCTGGTACTCGGGCTCCTTCTGGCTGCGCGAGATCATCTCGCCGATCAGCCCCAGGCTGACCAGCTGCAGACCCACGATCATCAGCAGGATGCCCAGGAAGAGCAGCGGGCGGTTGGAGAGACCCTGGCCGCAGACCAGCTTCTGCCAGGTCAGCCAGAGGTTGATCAGCGCGCCGGCGAAGCCGAAGCAGAGGCCGGGAGCGCCGAAGAAGTGCAGGGGTTTCTTGATGTAGCGCGTGGTCACCACCACGGTCATCAGGTCCAGCAGGCCGCTGATGAAGCGCCGCGCGCCGTACTTGCTCTTCCCGAAGGGCCGGGCGTGGTGCTCCACTTCCATCTCCGTGACCCGGAAGCCGATCATGTGGGCGATGGCCGGCAGGAAGCGATGCAGCTCGCCGTAGACCCGTAGCGCCTGGGTGACCTCGCGCCGGTAGCACTTGAAGCCGCAGTTGAAATCGTGCAGGCGCACGCCCGAGACGCGGCTGGTCACGGCGTTGAACAACTTGCTGGGCAGGGTCTTGCTCAAGGGGTCGTGCCGCCGGCGCTTCCAGCCGGAGACCAGATCCCAGCCCTCGTTGAGCTTCGCCACGAAGCGCGGGATTTCTTTGGGGTCGTCCTGCAGGTCGGCGTCCATGGTGAAAATGAGCTCGCCCTGGGCCGCGCGGAAGCCGGCGTCCAGCGCGTCGGACTTACCGAAGTTGCGCCGGAAGGAGATGATCCGCAGGCGCGGATCCCGGCTGCGCAGGCTTTTCAGCACCTCCAGCGAACCGTCGGTGGAGCCGTCGTCCACGGCGATGATCTCGCAAGGCAGGCCCAGCGGCAGGCAGGCCTGGAAGATTCCCTTGACCAGCGGCTCGAGGGATTCCCGTTCGTTGTAGAGGGGCACGATGATGCTGACCCGCGCGTCCATGCTTACTCCTTGCTCATCTCGGTCACCTGCGCCTCGCGCAGTTGCAGCACCACGCGCCGCCGCGCGGCGGGCTGGCTGATGCTCATCCGGCCGGGTAGCACGACGCCCCCGGACCGGCGCTCGTAGCCGTCCAGCTGGATGCTCCAGCCGTCCTGCTCCACCTGTTCCACCAGGCCGCTGGCGGCGCCCACGCTCCAACTGGACTTGCCCTGTTCAAAGCGCCGCTCGGCGGGCCGCCAGCGCGCGCCGAGCGGCGGGCGCCACTCGCCCCACAGCCAGGGGGCCAGGCTCTCCCGCCGACAGAGACCTTCGTCCAGCACGCCGGCGGGCAACTTGTCCAGGGCCAATACCAACAGCGGGGCCAGCGAGGGATCCTTCAATTCGACGCTGACGCCCTCGGGCAGCCCGGCCAGCCGGGCCGCGCCCCAGTCCAGCCAGTCGGCGGGCCGCCCCTCCAGGGCGCCGGCGACGCGCTCCAGCCAACCGGGCAGCGCTGCGCCGCTGCGCGCGGCGAGCTGTTCGGCCGAGCAGCGGAAGACGGCCAGTTCCCCACCGAATGGCGAGCAGAGCGCCAGGCGCGTGCTGTCCGCGCACCAAGCCAATTCCACGCGGAAGGGGACGTCGGTCTCGGCGTCCTGGTACTGCCCGCGCCAGGAAAGGCGCAGGGCCGTCAAAGGCTGCCAGTTGCCCTCGATCCAGGCGCGCATGGCGGCCTCGTCCAGCCGCTCGGGCCGGACCTGACGGCCGGCGCAGCCGGCCAGCAGGAGCAGGCCGGCCAAGAGGATCATTGGCAGGAGCAGGCGGTTGGTCTTCATCCGCCGGGCCGCCGCTTGCTGGCCAGGTGCTCGGCCAGGCTGCCCGGGGCGGGACGGGCCGGCGGGCGCGACGGGGATTGGCCGCCCGGGCGCTCGCGGTCGGCCGACCGGGCCTTCTCCGGCCGGTGCCCGCGGGGAACGGGAGGCGCCTCCAGCAGGGCCTTGAGCGAGAGGGCCAGCCGGTTGCGGACCAGGTCCACCTCCAACACCTGGGCCTTGACCCGCTCACCCACGCGCAGCACGTCCAGCGGGTGGCGGACGCGCTCGTGGCGCAGCTGCGAGACGTGCACCAGACCCTCGGTCTTCAGACCCACGTCCACGAAGGCGCCGAAGTCCACGATGTTGCGCACCGTGCCTTCCAGTACCATCCCGGGTTTCAGCTCCTCCAGCCGCAGGATGCCGCCGCGCATCAGCGGCGGGTCCAGCTCGTCGCGCGGGTCGCGGCCGGGCTTGCGCAGCTCGGCCAGGATGTCGCGCAGGGTGGGAACGCCGAGCTCCAACTCGGCGGCCAGGGCGGCCAGCCGGGCCTCGTCTCCGCCCAGCTCCGCGTCCACGGCGGCGGCCAGCTCCCGGGGCTGCGCTCCGGAGACGCCGCAGCGCTGGAAGAGGCGGCGCAGGGCCGGGTAGCTCTCGGGATGGACGCCCGTGTTGTCCAGGGCCTCCTCGCCGTCGCGGATGCGCAAGAAGCCCGCGCACTGCCGGAAGGCTGCCGGGCCGATCCCGCTTACCTCGCGCAGCTGCTCGCGGCGCCGGAAGGGGCCGTGCTCCTCGCGCCACTGCACCACGGCGCGGCTGGTGCGGCGGGTCAAACCCGCCACGTGCCGCAGCAGGCTGGCAGAGGCCGTGTTCAGGTCCACGCCCACCAGGTTCACGCAGGATTCCACCACCGCGTCCAGGCGGCCACCCAGGCGGCTCTCAGTCACGTCGTGCTGGTACTGGCCCACGCCCAGGCTGCGCGGATCGATCTTCACCAGTTCAGCCAGCGGATCCTGCAGGCGGCGGGCGATGCTGATGTTGCCGCGCTGGGTGGCGTCCAGCTCGGGGAACTCCTCCCGGGCCTCCTCGCTGGCCGAGTAGACGCTGGCGCCGGCCTCGCTGACCACGCACCATTGCACGCTGAGCTGGTTCTCGGCGATCCACTCCGCCACCAGCTCCTCGGTCTCGCGCCCAGCCGTGCCGTTGCCGATGGCCACCACGTCCACCTGATGGTCCCGGGCCAGCTCGAGCAGCATCACACGCGCCTCGGCCTGCTTGTTCTGGGGCGGGTGCGGGTAGATGGTCGCCCCGGCCAGCAGGCGCCCGGTGGCGTCCACCACGGCCACTTTGCAGCCCGTCCGAAAACCCGGGTCGATGCCCAGCACGCGCCGGCCCGTCAAGGGCGGCTGCAGCAGCAACTGCCGCAGGTTGCCCGCGTAGATCTCCAGGCTGTGGAGCTCGGCCTCGACGGTCTTCTCCTCGCGCAGCTCGCGCCCCAGCGAAGGCAGCAGCAGGCGCTCCAGGCCGTCGGCGAAAGCCTCCAGGACGTCCGCCGCCCAGGGCGAATCCGGCCGCTTCAGATAGGTGCCCGTCACCCGCTCCAGGGGCCGGACGGGCTGCCAGTCCAGTTTGATCTGGAGTACGCCCAGGCGTTCGCCGCGGTTCAGGGCCAGCACCCGGTGGGGCGGCAGGTCGCGCAGCAGTTCGTGGAAGTCGTGATAGAGGGAAAACTTGGCCGCCTCCGGGCCGGACTCTTTGAGCCGGGCCTGCAGGACGGCGTGACGCGCCCCGCCCTGGCGCAGGGCCGCGCGCAACTCGGCGCGCTCGCTCAGCCACTCGGCCAGGATATCCCGCGCGCCGGCCAGGGCCTCCGCCGGACCCGGCACCTCGTCGCCCAAGAAGGCCGCCAAGGCCTCATCGCGGGAGGCCCGGCGCAATTCGTCCCAGCTGAGCGGGGCAGGCCGGTCGGCGGGACCGCTGTCCGGAACCAGGGCAGGATCCTCTCCCTCCAGCGGCGCGACGTGGCCAAGTTCCTCTTGCCAGCGCGCCTCGCCGGTCACCGAGACCAGCAGCAGGGCCGCCAGCGGGGTCAGTCCGCGCCGCCGCGCCTCGCTGGCGCGGGTCTTGCGCTTGGGCCGGTAGGGCAGGTAGAGGTCCTCCAGCTCCGCCAGCCGCTCGCAGGCCAGCAGGGCCGCGCGCAGCTCGTCCGTCAGGCGGCCCTGGGACTCGATGGAGCGCAGGATGGCCTGGCGCCGCTCCTCCAGGCCGCGCAGGGCGTCGCGCAGTTCCAGCACGCGGCGGATCTGCTCTTCGTCCAGGTCGCCCGTCAGTTCCTTGCGGTAGCGCGTGATGAAGGGCACGCTGTTGCCCTCGTCCAGCAGGGCCAGGGTTTGCTGGACCTGCTGCAGCTTGAGGTTGAGCTGCGCGGCGATCTGGGAGAGGAGTTCCATCGCACCCGTCTGGCGTTGTGTCACCGCCGGGCCCGACGCCGGGTCCCGGAGGCGAAATTCGTCCGCATCTGCGCGGCCTGCCCAAGGTAGCAGAGCCCGGCCGCTGGCGGGCCGGCTCAATCCGGGTCCCCGGCCTGCCGATCCCTGCCGGGCAGGCGTGGCGAATCTTCGCCATGTTGGGTCCGGATCTGGAAAGGAGAACCCGTGCGATTCCTGAAGAAGCTCATCGGCCTGGACGGCCGGCCCGACGAACTGCGCGACGGCGCCCTGGAAGAGCTGGTGCAGAAAGAGCCGCGACCCGTGGTGGCGGAGTTCTACTCCAACACGTGAAGCGGCTGCCAGACCGTGTCCGGTCTGCTCTATCAATTGCGCGACGACTTCCCCGACCAGTTGCGGCTGGCCCGGGCCAACGTGCTGGGCAACTTCGCCACGGCCCAGCAGTACGGCGTGCGCGGCGCGCCCACGGTGCTGATCTTCCACAAGGGACGGCTGGTGAAGCGCTGGAGCGTGCGCATCGACGTGGACGAGCTGTACGCCGTGCTGGAAGGGCTGCTGGAGCTCCCGCCGCCCGCGCCGGCCTCTTGAGTCACCCGGCCCCGGACGTGGAAATCGGACCTGCGCCGCAGGGGCAAAAAAAGTTCGGCGCAGGCCTCAAGCATTTTCGTGGAGTTCCGATAGTCGCCTCAGATCGTGGCTCTGACCCTTTGGCCGAAGGTTCAGGGGGCGGTCGAACCCCGCGGAGGGCCATCCGCGGGATAGCGCGAAGACCTCCACGATTCGCGCGGCACTCTGGGCGCGGCAGTCGCGACTGTCGCGCCTAGATTTTTATGGGCCGCACAGCAGGCAGACCGCCTGGGCGGCGATGCCCTCGCCGCGACCGGTGAAGCCCAGCCGCTCGGTGGTGGTGCCCTTGACGTTGACAGCCGCTTCCGGCAGCTCCAGCGCGGCGGCGATGCGCGCGCGCATGGCCGGAACGTAGGGTCGGATCTTGGGCCGCTCGCAGATCAGCGTGGCATCCACGTTGAGGGGCCGGAAGCCCGCCGCCCGCACCCGGCGGTTCACCTCCACCAGCAACTTCCAGCTGTCCGCGCCCTTCCAAGCGGAGTCCGTGTCCGGGAAGTGGGCGCCGATGTCGTCCAGGCCCGCCGCGCCCAGCAGGGCGTCGCTGATGGCGTGCAGCAGCACGTCGGCGTCGCTGTGGCCGGCCAAGCCGCGCTCGTGGGGGATCTCGACGCCACCCAGGATTAACGGTCGACCTTCGGTAAAGGCGTGGACGTCGAAGCCCTGGCCCACCCGCAGGTCCGCCAGGCTGGAGCCTGGCGGTCCCGCCTCACCCCTCAGATAGCCTTCCGCCATGGCCAGATCCTCCGGCCGGGTAAGTTTCAGGTTGACGCGCCGTCCCTCCGCCGCCAACACCCGGCCCTCCGGCGCGTAGCGCTCGGCCAGCGAGGCGTCGTCTGTGCCTACAAAGCCCTCGGCGGCCGCCCGCTCGTGCCAGCGGCGCAGGTCCGGCCAGCGAAAGAGCTGGGGTGTCTGCACGGCCCGCACGCCCTCGCGATCCACCGTGGCCGTGACCTGGGCCAGACCGTCGGCCGCGCAGCTGATGGCCTTCAGGGTGTCGCCGGGCGGGAGCAGGGGCACGACGCCCAGCGCGGCAGGAGTGCGCTCCAACAACTGCCAAAGGGATTGATAGAGCTCGGCGGACGCCAGGGGCCGGGCCCCGTCGTGGACAAAGACGGCGGTCAGATCATCGGGCAGGCCGGCCAGGGCCAGCCTCACGCTCTCCTGGCGCGTGGCCCCGCCGTCCAGGCAGCGCAGCTGCAGGTCGGGCGCCCAGGTGGCGCAGTCCGCCGCCTGGCAGGCCGCCACGGCCAGCCGCGCGGTTTCCGCCCCCCCACCGGCGGGATGGCTCACCACCAGGGCAGCCAGTTCCAGCGCGGGCGCCGCCCGCCGGCCCCACTCCAGGGCCTGCTCAAGGGTGCGGGCCAGCACCGGCCGGCCCGCCAGGGTCAGAAACTGCTTGGGGGCTCCCGCGCCCATCCGTCTGCCCGTGCCGCCCGCCGTGATCACCACGGCCAGCCGGAGGGGCGCGGCCGTCCGCGGCGCGCTCACTTGATCAACATGGCGTCGCCGTAACTGAAGAAGCGGTACTTCTCCTTGACGGCGGCCTTGTAGGAGGCCAGGATCTGGTCGCGGGTGGCGAAGGCGGACACCAGCATCAGCAGCGTGCTGGAAGGCAGGTGGAAGTTGGTGATCAGCCGGTCCACCACCTTGAACTCGTAGGGCGGGTAGATGAACTTGTCCGTCCAGCCCTTGTCCGGGTTGATCCCGCCGTTGAAGCGCGCCACGGTCTCCAACGTGCGGGCCACGGTGGTGCCCACAGCCCAGACCTTGCCGCCCAGTTTGATGCGGTCGTTGACGGTCCGGGCGGTCTCCCGGGTGACGATGTAATGCTCGCTGTCCATCCGGTGGCGGGTCAAGTCCTCCACGTTCACCGGGCGGAAGGTGCCCAGGCTGACGTGCAGGGTGATGGGAACCACGGCCACACCCTTCTTCTCAAGCCGCCCCAGCAGGCGCTTGGTGAAGTGCAGGCCGGCGGTCGGCGCGGCCACGGCGCCCACCCGGCCCTCGTCGGCGAAGATGGTCTGGTAGTTCTTCTCGTCCTTCTTGTCCGGCGTGCGGCGGATGTAGGGGGGCAGCGGCACGCTGCCGTACTTCTCGATGATCTTGTGGAAGTCGCCGTCGTAGTTGACGCGCACTACACGGCCGCCGGAGGTGGTGTTGTCGATGATGTCGCAGGTGATCCCCTCCTGGAGGGTGATGGTGTTACCCATGCGCACCTTGCGCGCCGGCTTGACCATGATCTCCCACATGTTCTCGTTGAGTTCGCGCAGCAGGAAGACCTCGATCTCGGCGTCGGTCTTCTCCTTGTAGCCCGTCATGCGCGCCTTCACCACCCGCGTGTCGTTCACCACCACCACGTCATGCTCGCCGAAGTAATCCACCACGTCCTTGAAGAGCTTGTGCTCCACCTGGCCCGTCTGCTTGTCCAGGATCAGCAGGCGCGACTTGTCGCGCTCCTTCAAGGGTTCCTGGGCAATGAGTTTCTCGGGAAGCGTGTACTTGAAGTCGGACAGACGCATGGCGGGAATCCTCGCTTGGCTCCCCTCCACCCCGACACGGGTGGTGGAAGCGCACCGGACAGCCTCCGGCGGGCGGAAAAATGGCTGTCCAAGGTAGGAAAACCCGGGCCGGACCGCCACTCGGGGATTCTTGCGGTCTGATAGCACTTCAGTTTTTAATAGAGAATCCAAATAGCCGCCATAAACTGCAGCTGAATTTTAACCGAACAAATCGCCACTTAACTAATCTTGCGAATTTAAATAGATTTTGATGCGTAACTTAGGTTGGGGTCTGGCATCAGCCTGACACCGCCTGGGTCCGCCGTCCAAGGTGATAGACACGGATTCCACTTCATGCACGGTGCCTGGCACCGGCCTGGCACCGGCCTGGCACCGACCTGGCACCCGCCTGGCACCCGCCTGGCACCCGCCTGGCACCGGCCTGGCACTGGTCTGGCATCGGTCTGGCGCCGGCCTGGCGCCGGCCTGGCAACGACCTGGCACCGACCTGGCAACGACTTGGCACCCGCCTGGCACCGACCTGGCACCGGCCTGGCACCGACCTGGCACGGCTCCGGGGAATCAGGCCTGCGCGCTCCGCAAGTGCGTAAGGCCCGCCGGCCAGCGCTCCGGGTGGAGGAAGAAGTAGCAGCAGCGCGCCTCGTAGCCGGCGACGGTCACCAGCTGGTCGTGGGAATCCGCCCGGAGGGCCTGGTAGCCCAGTTCGCCCACAAAGGCGAAGATGTCCTCCGGCCGATGCCCCGAGCGCTCCAGATAGGGGGCCTCCACCTCGCAGAATAGGGCGGGATGACAGCGGGCCAGTAGCTCGCGCGCGCCCTGCAGCACGAAGAGTTCCTGCCCCTCCGTGTCACACTTGATCAGGCTGATGTCCGGTTCGCCCTGCTGCTTCCAATAGGTGTCGAGGGACAGCAGCGGCACCTCGAGACGTAAACCTTCCTCGCCGCCGTCTCCAGCCCGGTGGGTGATCTGGTGCATGGGTTTCCAATTGTCCTTCAAGGGAATTAGCAGTTCCAGCCGGCCGTCCTCCCGGCCCACCGCGGCGGGCACGACCGTCACCTGGCGGAGCCGGCGCAGCTTCACCAGCGCCTCGAGGACGCGACGCGCCATGGGGGTGGGTTCGAAGGCGTGGACGCGGCCGGCCGGCCCCACCGCCCGGGCCAGGGCGTGGGTGATGCGCCCGATATTGGCGCCCACGTCCAGCACGGTGTCGCCACGCCGGACCAATTGTCCCGTGATGATGCGCATGCCCCGGGTGCGCGGGGGGAGCAGGGCGTGGTGCAGCTCGGTCCAGAAGGTCACGCGGTCCGCCCAGAAGGCGCGACCCACCAGGCGGATGCAGAGGTCTTTCAGCATCGGGCTTCCTGAGTTGGGTGCCGGGGAGCGCAGGAAGCCCCGCGATCCAGTGACTAGAATGGCAGACGGTCGGACTCCCCGGGCGCCGGACGGGGGCTGAGTCCCAGGTGGCTCCAGGCACGGGGCAGGGCCACGCGGCCGCGCTGGGTGCGCTGCACGAATCCCTCCTTCACCAGGAAGGGCTCCAGCACCTCCTCCAGCGTGTCCTCCTCCTCGCCCAGGGCCACGGCCAGCGTGCCCAGGCCCACCGGACCGCCTTGGTAGACCTCGCACAGGGCGCGCAGGAAGCGGCGGTCCAGCTTGTCCAGCCCGGCCTCGTCCACTTCCAGCCGCTCCAGCCCGTAGCGCGCGATTTCCAGGGTCACCCGGCCCGTGCCCTTGACCTGGGCGAAGTCGCGCAGGCGGCGCAGCAGGCGGTTGGCGATGCGCGGAGTGCCCCGGCAGCGGCCCGCCAGCTCGGCGGCGGCCTCCGGGGCCAGATCGATGTCCAGCAGCGTGGCGCTGCGCGCCAGGATGGCGGCCAGCTCGTGGACCTGGTAGTGCTCCAGGTGCACGACGATCCCGAAACGGGCCATCAGCGGACTGGAGAGCAGACCGGCCCGGGTGGTGGCGCCCACCAGCGTGAAGCGCGGCAGGCTGAGCTGCACGCTGCGCGCCGCCGCGCCGCGGTCCAGCAGGATGTCCAGGCGGAAGTCCTCCATCGCCGGGTAGAGGTACTCCTCCACCACCTTGCCCAGCCGATGCACCTCGTCCACGAACAGGATGTCCCGGTCGCTCAGATTGGTCAGCAGACCCGCCAGGTCGGCAGGTTTCTCGAGCACGGGGCCGCTGGTGACGCGGATTTCGCAGCCGAGTTCGCGGGCCAGGATGTGGGCCAGCGTGGTCTTGCCCAGCCCGGGCGGGCCGTGGAACAGGCAGTGGTCCAGCCCCTCGCCGCGCCGGCGCGCCGCCTCGATGAAGACCCGCAGGTTTTCCTTGTGGCGCTCCTGCCCCACGAAGTCCTCCAGCCGCTCCGGGCGCAGGGCGCCCTCGAAGCGGTCGTCCGGCGTGAGCCGGGTGGAGATGATGCGGGATTCGTCTTCGAACTCGTCCACGTGATCCTCTGCTTGTCGTACGGGCGAAGCCAATTCCCTTCCCCCGACCCCGGCGGGGGAAGGCGCCGCGCAGCGGCGGGGGATGGAGGCCAGCAACGAATGCCCCATTCGCATCCGGGGCGCTGCTTCGCCTCACTCATGCCTTGGGATCCCAGCTTTCGCTGGGATGACAGGTCCAGCAACCGTTCAGGCGATCCCGGCATGCGACAGGATAACGGTCAACGCCCCTTCTGCAGCACGCGGCGGATCCACTCGCCCACCTCCGGCAGGCCCGCGCCGCCCTCGGCCTGGAACTGGGCCAGCGCGCGGGCCAGCTCCGGCTCCGCCTGGGCGGGCTTGAAGCCCAGCGCCACCAACGCTTCCAGGGCCTGCTGGCGCGGATCGTCCGGTGCGCCGCCCGGCAGGCTCAGACCACCGGGCCCCGGACCCTGGCGCTTCTCAAAGCGATCCTTCAGCTCCAACAAAAGGCGCTCGGCGATCTTGCGCCCGATGCCCGGCACGCGGGTCAGGCGCTCGACGGACTGGCTGCGCACCACCTCCAGCAGGTCGTTCTCCTCCAGCCCGGAGAGCACGGCCAGCGCCACCTTGGGACCCACGCCGGCCACGGAGATCAGGTCGCGGAACAGCTCGCGCTCGCCCCGGCTGTGGAAGGCCGTCAGGGCCAGCAGATCCTCGCGCACCAGCAGGTGCACCCAGAGGCGCGCCTCCTGCCCGCGCTCCAGCCGGCGACTGGTGTTGACGCTGCAGGCCAGGTCCCAGCCCACGCCGGCGGTCTCCAGCACCACCTGGGTGGGAGCGACGGATTCCACACGGCCACGGAGGTATTCGTACATGCTCAGGTCCGGATGCGTTCGGCCAAGACGGCCCGGTGGAGGTGGCAAAGGGCGGCGGCCAGGGCGTCGCTGGCGTCCAGGGGTTTGGGCGGTTCGCGCAGGTTCAGCAGCCGCGTGACCATGAAGCCCACCTGGGTCTTGTCGGCGCCGCCCCGCCCGGTCACGGCGCGCTTGATCTGCATGGGCGTGTACTCGGCCACGGGCAGGCCCTTCAACCCGGCCGCCAGGATGGCCGCGGCCCGGGCGTGGGAGAGCTTGACCAGCGACGAGACGTTGGGCCCCTGGAACACGCTTTCGATGGAGAGGGCGTCGGGGGAATGCCGCGCCACCAGTTCGGCCAGGGAGCGGTAGAGCTGCACCAGCCGCTCCGGGAACTCGCCGGCCGTGGTCACCACGCCGTAGTCCACGGCCTGATAGCGGCCGCCCACGCCGTCCACGATCCCGAAGCCCGTGCGGGCCAGGCCCGGATCGATGCCCAGCACGCGCACGGCGGCCTCCGCTACTCCAGTCCGGCCAGCACGGCCTCGTCCGCCGTGAAGTTGGTGTAGACCTCCTGCACGTCGTCCAGGTCCTCCAGGACGTCGATCAGCTTGAGCACGCGCGGGGCGTCCTCGGCGCCGGTGTCGCAGAGGGTCTTGGCCTTCAGGGTGGGGCTGTACTCTTTGACCTCGAGCTTGTTGGCCACCACGGCCAGGCGCACGGCCTCCAGCGACTCCAGCGGGCAGTAGATCTCCCAGACCTCGTCGCCGTCTTCGAGGTTCTCGGCGCCGGCGTCCATCACCATCAGCATCAGGTCGTCTTCGCTGGTGTTGCCTTTGGCCACGCTCAGGTAGCCCAGCCGCTCGAAGTTCCAGGAGACCGCGCCGCTCTCGGCCATGTTGCCGTTGTTGCGCGAAAAGGCGTGGCGCACCTCGCCCACCGTGCGGTTGCGGTTGTCCGTCATGCACTCCACGATGAAGGCCACGCCGCCCGGGCCGTAGCCCTCGTAGGTGATCTCTTCATAGTGCACGCCGTCCGCCTCCCCCGAGCCCTTGGCGATGGCGCGCTCGATGTTGGTGGTGGGCATGCTGTTGGAGCGGGCCTTGTTGAGGGCCAGCCGCAGCCGCGGGTTGGCGTCCTCGTCCGCGCCGCCCGTGCGCACGGCGACGGTGATCTCCTTGACCAGTTTGGAGAAGATCTTGCCGCGCTTGGCGTCCAGCGCGCCCTTCTTCCGCTTGATGGTGGACCACTTGGAATGACCCGACATGAGACCTCCTGACACCGTCCTTGCTGTTTGAAGCCGGGAAAGAGTAGCGAAATCGGCCTCCGGGCACAACACACACGCTGGCCGCGCGGGCTCTCGCGCTGCCGCGCGGGCGGACTCAAGTCCCGGGAATGGGCTGCGCTGTGCGTCCCTTCCCCCTGCAAGGTGGGCGGACTCAAGTCCCGGCAATGGGCTGCGCTGTGCGTCCCTTCCCCCTGCAAGGGGGAAGGTTAGGATGGGGGTTCAACGCGCCTTGCTCATCAGCCGGAGCCCTTGTTTTCCACCTTTCTGCTGGCGCCAGAAAGGTGGAGCCAAAGAGGCGCTTTTTCTCACCCGCCAGAGTCAGGCCACCTCGCGGTGGCCTTCCGCTGGCGGCAGTTTGGCCTTCCTGCAACCGTGTAGTTGGTTCCGCCTGACGGCGTCACCACCTGGTTCTGGTTCAGTCCTGCGGGCTTCACCTCACGCATCCATTTCGTCATCCCCCGGCTTGACCGGGGGATCCCATGGCCTGGGCGAGGCGAAGCCAATTCCCTTCCCTCGCGCCCCGCGGTGGGATGGGGGGTGCTCAACCCCCAAGTCCGCCCGTCTTCGAGCCTTCGAGTCTTCGTGCCCAAGCAGATCCTCGGACGCGTCACGCGCAACCCAGGCCAAGACCTTTCCGGCCTCTGCGCCTCTGTGACTCTGTGGTAAACGCCTAGCGCGAGAGGTCAGCGGAGCAGGGTGATCGAGCGGCTGGCGCGTTGCCCGGCCACGTCCAGAGTGACGACGTAGAGGCCGCTGGCCAGTCCGGCGCCGTCCAGCACGATGTCCTGCCGACCGGCCACGAGGGGAGCGTTGACCAGCACGGCCACTTCCTGGCCCAGCAGGTTGTGCACGCTAAGCCGCACGTGGGCTGGGCGGCGCAGCAGGAAGGGGATGTGGATCGCCGGGTTGAAGGGATTGGGATAAGGCGCGCCCAGCGAAAAGACGCCGGGCCGGGCGGTGGGCTCCCAGTCCGGCAGCGCGCTCCAGGTCGTGTCCCGCAGGGCGGCGTGCGGACCGCCCGTGAAGCCCATGTCGTTGCGCAGATTGCCCAGGCTGGGCCAGAGCGGGAAGCCGGGGTTAGCGGGATCCTCCGGGTCATTGTAGGCAGGTTCTGGGTTGCCGGCATCGATACAGGGGGATTCCAGGGCCAGGAAGGGTGCACCCAACTGGCTGTCGAAGCGCGGATCGGCCACCAGATTGCCCGTCCCGGGCAAGGTCTCCTGAGCCAGGCAATGGTCCCAGCTGACTGTACCGCCCGAACCGGTGAAGGCCAAGGGCCCCGAGTTGTTGTCCCAGAACAGGCTGTTGCGGAACAGGGCCTGAGCCCCCCCATCGAGTTTGATCGGGTGGCGCAGGCCGTCGCAGCCGCTGATCGTCACGTTCTCCAGGACCGGGTTCGAACCCAGCCCCAACGCATACTGGTTGAAGAGATCCGCATCCTGGGGTTGAAGCTCATCGTCGGCAACGTCCACATTCGAGATCTGGAGATTGGTAACGCTACCGTTGGAGTTGACGTAAAGTCCTTGTCGCCCCACATTGCGAACGATTACATTGGATACCGGACCTTCGTGAGCAAAGGCGTACATACCTCCGTCATCACAATCTTCTATAAGAATATTCTCGATCGTACTATAGTCATGAGAACTGGCGAACACCACGCAGCCCGGCCTGCTTTGGGACAGCAAATCACCCACCCATTCTGGACACCAGTTGGGTTGTCGACTGTTGCGGATGATCACATTCTTCATCCGCAACGTATCCATGCCAGTAACGTGAAGCTCGCGACCCCAGTTCTCTCGGGGCGCCCATGAGGCCGGGAGCTGGTAATCGTCTAAATCCTCAACGAGGTTGTTCTCACAAAGAGCATTCTCGATTCGAATATTCTCGCCATACCAAATGTTCATCATGGATCCAACGGAAAGGTAGTATCCGCTGCTTTGACCCACATCAGGATCCCCTGCTATAATAACCCGATTGTCATGAATATGCGCACCCAGCAGATTGATTCTACGGAGCATTACAATGGGGGAATGCGATATTTCATGTATCAAACTATCCCCTCGAACATTGTTATCAACATGTAGATTGCGCATTATACTACCATTATCGGCCCGGCAGTATATTCCGGCAGTAATTCCCGAGGTTGGATTGCGAGTATGATGGATGTGGAGGCTATCTATTTCCAACTTCGGGCCGCCTGAGTTTATAAGTAACGCTTCGCTCAAAGTGGTATTTAGCAGTTCCAAGTTATGAACCGTGCCAAATGTTGTGTCTGCGCCAACTTGGACGAAATCGAGTGTCAACCCGCAACCATCCAACTTAACGTTGGTGACCTTTCCGGCATTTCGAGTCCTGGTCCTTCCCATCCAATACAAGCGCGAGTTATTGCAATTGAACACATGCACGTTCGAAAGAGCTAATGTATCAAGCGCCAATGATTGATTTCGCATAACGAACATGCCCAACCCGCCACCATCGAAGCGGAACCCATCGACAATGACTCGTCCGTACTCCTGTGAGATCAGAATGGCGTCGGATCCATTCTCTTGAGGAGTGTCCACCACACACCCCCGGCAGTGTATGTTCTTCATAACTAAGTCGCCATGTACTGACCACCCGCTGCATTCTACCCCTTTGAAGAGAATGGACGCCATTCGCGGCGCTCGGCAATCGGCGAAGACCAAATCCGTTAGGGTGGCGCTGACGTCTGCCTGCATGTTCACCGCTCCAGCACGATCGCAGTACCCGGCACCACCGGTTTGCTGTCCTTGTCCGCGCCAGAAAGTGAAGCCCGTCACTGTCAGCATGCCCGGTTCCAGCGTGTTCACATTCAGGATGGTCCCCGCGTACTGGCCGTCCAGCACGCTCTCCACGATATCCGTGGAATCCTGGCTGAACAGGTAGTGGGAGCAGAAGAGGATGGAGTGGACGGGGCTTTCCAGCAGGCCCATCCAAGTCCCGCGCGCCACCAGGACGGTGTCGCCCTCTGCGCTGGCATCGAAGGCAGCTTGGATGCCGGCATGGTCGGCAGGCACACGCAGAATCGCCGCTTGCACCGGCAAGGCAACGAGCAACGACAGAGAGAGCCAGAGGGGCAGTCGCACGGGAGAACCTCCAAAAGTGGCCGGAGTAGCCGGGGAGGGGCAAACAGCACGGGCCAAAGGTACGGATCCAGTTGCGCCTCGGAGTGTCCACGCAGCGTGGCGAACGAGATGTGAAGGTCAGGTGATGCACCTAAGGTCAGGTGATGCACCTGACCTTTCGGCTCGATCTGCCCCGTGCGCTGGACAAACCCCGAAAGTGGTGTCAGGCACGGTGCCAGACTCCGTTTTGGCATGCCCCCATCCCCCGCCGCTTCGCGACGCCTTCCCCCTCGGGGCGAGGGGGAAGGGAGTTGGCTTCGCCTCGCGTGTCGCAATTCACCTTCGAGCCTTCGCGACTTCGTGCGCACCTCAACTCACAGGCGCCCCCACCCCGACCCCGGCCAAGACCAACTCAGCCACTGTGTCCCTGTGTCTTTGTGTTGAATCCCATTTCAAAACCACCCCCACAACGAGCCCAGCCCTCAACACAAACATCCCGGCATGCACCGGGATGTGGAGCGAGCAACAGGATGAAGCCGAGCGCTCAGTTCATGCGCGTCTGCCGGGAGTGCAGCCAGGAGAGGGCCTGGCTGACCATGCCCAGCAGATCCAGGAACTCGGGCTGGGTCAGGCGAAAGACGAAGCTGTCGCAGTGGATGTAGACGCGGCCGTCCTGGGCGTGGCGCTCGAAGTCCCGCGCGATGCCCAGCAGCAGCTCGGAGAGCCGGCTCAGGCTGCGCTGGGTCAGGGGCAGCAGCACGGGACCCAGGCCCAGCACCAGCCGCCGCTCGTCGAAAAAGATGATCTGGTTGCCGCCTTCGGCGTGGGAAATGACTTGCCTGGTTTGCACGGGCTGCCCCCAGTTGGACTCTGGCCCGGCGCGCGCCTCCCCTGACACTCGCTGACCACGGAGAGGTGTATCGGCAGCTTGGAAAAAGCCTTGACCGGCTCCGGGGCGCTTGTGACACGGCCCCGGCGGGCGAGATGCCTCCGGGGCCGCACACGTTCAGGCTGTCGTGATGCTTAGCGCAGGAGCAGCGACTCCTCGGCGCGCAGGGTCCAGAAGGGATCGCCCAGGCGCGCCGGCTCCTCCTCCAGCTGGCCGACGAAGTCGCCCATGCCCAGCCACTTGGCGCCGGCGCTGAGCTGCGCGCCGGGCAGCAGGTCGCGGGGCTTCAGGTGGCCGGACAAGAGCAGGCTCAGCAGGCTCTCCTGGCGCGGATACTGCGAGACGGGCAGGGGCGTCGCACCCAGGGTGGCCTGCAGCGAATCCAGGCAGTCCTGCAGATCGCCCAGCTGGTCGGCCAGCCCCAGCTCCACGGCCCGCCGTCCGCTCCAGACCCGGCCGCCGGCCACGGGGGTCAGCTGCTCGGCGCTCAGCGGCCGGTGGGCCAGCACGCGGGAGCGGAACTCGGCGTAGACCTCGCCTAAGCGCAGATTCATGGCCGCCAGGGTGGAGGCCTCCACCGGGCTGCCCAGATCGCCCAGTTTGGCGGCGGGCAGCGGATGGATGCCCTGGGGGTTCAGGCCCAGCTTGCCCGCGGCGCCGGAGAGGTCGGGCACCAGCGCCACCACGCCGATGGAACCCAGCACCGAGAAGGGGCTGGCCCAGATCTGCGCGCCGGGCAGCGCCAGATAGTAGCCGCCCGAGGCCGCCACGGGGCCGGCGGAAATCCAGAGCGGCTTGACCTTGGCCAGCTTCACCAGTTCCTGATAGATCTCCTCGGAGGCCAGGGCGCTGCCGCCGGGGGATTCCACCCGCAGGACCACGGCCTTGACCGCGTCGCTCTCCTGCAGGTCGCGGATCTGCTCGATCATCGCCCGGGACTGGACCTGCACCTGGGCGCTGCGCAGCAGGCCCGGCACGATGTTGCCCTCGGCCCAGAGGACGGCCACGTGGTCCTGGGTCGTGATCTTCGGCTCGCCCTGGCTGGGCAGCTGGCGGCGCGAGCCGATCCAGTCGCTGATGGACAGCCGGCTGTGGCCCGGGAAGCGGGCCTCCACGGCGTCGTCCCAGTCCGCCCGGCTGAGCAGCGTGTCCACCAGGCCCAGACCCCGGGCTTCGCTGGGCGAGAGCCAGACGCGCTCGGGCCGGCCCAGCTCCTGGCGCAGGCGGGCGGGCTCCACGTGGCGGCGCGCGCCGATCCAGGCCAGTTCCTCGCCCAGCAGATCCTCCACCAGCAGGCCGAGATTCTCGCGCACGGCCGGGCTCATGGTTTGCTGGATGTATTCCTCGCCGTAGCTCTTGGCGTCGCCCTGGTGCAGCACGTGCATGCGCACGCCCAGCCGCTTCAGCGCTTCGCTCATGTAGAGCCGGCTGACGCTGGGACCGGGCAGGATCAGCCCGCCGGAGGCGCTGGGGCTCAAGGCCAGCGTGTCCGCCAGGCAGGCCGCCAGATAGGAGGAGCCATAGCCCAGCTCCAGGTGGGCCCAGACGGGCTTGCCCGCCTGGCGGAAGCTCTCCAGCGCACCGCCCAGCTCCTGCAGGTATTCCCGGGGCAGTTCGAGGTTGCGCTCAATCAAAATGCCGGTGATCTCCGGCCGCCCGGCGGCCTCGCGGATGGCCGCGCTCACGTGGCTCAGGGTCACGGGCGTGCCGAAATCCGCGTCGGCGGGATGGATCTGGTGTCCGGGCAGCGGCCCGCTCCAGTCCAGCACCAGCAGGCTGTTGTCCGCCAGCTGGAGCTCCTGGCCGCCCGCCATCCGCATGAGGCCCCAGACCCCGGCCACCAGCAGGCCCACGGCCAGCAACAGGCCCAGGAACACGCCCAGAAATAGTCGCTTCATGTCACGCCCCTCTCAAACCAGTTGTGGTCATTGGCGGCCGGGTGGGAACTCAACACAGGGACACAGAGGCACAGAGATTTTATAGATGAGTCAGCACCAATCGGGTCGTGTCCGATCTATCCAAAAGGATCTCTCTGTGCCGCTCCGCGGCTGTGTCTCTGTGTTGAATCTGGAGACCGCTCAGTCCTCGGATTCCAGCTCGGCCTTGACGCGCTCGTGCTCGGCCAGAGCCGCCTCCCACTGCGGATAGAGGCCCTTCACCAGCTCCCGCAGCTTGGCGTATTCCGTGGTGGCCTGCTTCATTTTTTCCGGGTGGTTCCAGATCTCCTCGCGGGCCAGGGAGGCCTCGAGCTCGCTGATCCGCGCCTCGCGCCGGGCGATCTCCGCCTCGAGCTTCTCGGCGGCCTCGGCCGATTCCCGCAACAGCCGGCCGCGGCGGATCTTCTCCTCCGTGGCGGCCTTGCGTTCCTCGCGCGAGCGGGGCTTGGCCGCGGCGGACCGGCCCGCGGCCTCGTCGACGGCCGCCCCCTGGGCGCGGGCCGTGCGCGTGGCCTGGGCGGCCTCCTCCTTCTCCAGCTCGTCGCGCCAGGCCACGAACTCGCTGTAGCTGCCCGGGCGGTCCAGCAGCCGGCCGTCGCGCAGCTCGAGCACGCGCGTCACCACCTTGTCCAGGAAGTAGCGGTCGTGGCTGACCACCAGCACGGTGCCCTCGAAGGAGGCCAGGGCCTGTTGGAGCATGTCCTTGGCCTTCAGGTCCAGGTGGTTGGTGGGCTCGTCCAGCACCAGGAAATTGCACTTGTCCAGCAGGATGCCCGCCACGGCCAGCCGGCTCTTCTCCCCGCCGGAGAGCACGTCCACCTTCTTGAAGACGGCCTCGCCCGAGAACAGGAAGGCCCCCAGCAGGCTGCGCAGCTCCGTCTGGCCCAGGCCGCGGTTGTGGCTGCTGAGTTCGTCCAGCACCGTGCGGCGGGGGTCCATCTGGTCCTCCACCTCCTGCGTGTAGACGTCCAGGCTGACCTTGTGCCCCAGCCGCAGCTGGCCCGTGGTGGGCTGCTGGAGGCCGGAGATCAGTCGGGCCAGCGTGGACTTGCCCGCGCCGTTGGGCCCCGTCAGCGCCACACGCTCGCCGCGCTTGATCAGCAGGTCCAGGTCGCGGAAGACCCAGCCCTGGCCGTAGTCCATTCCCAGCCCGTCCAGCTCCAGCACCAGATCGCCCGAGCGCTCGCAGGGCGGGAAGCGGAAGCTCAACCCGCGCTCCTCCTTCTCCACCTCGTGGATCTCGAGCTTGTCCAGCTGCTTGATCCGGCTCTGCACCTGGCGCGCCTTGGTGGACTTGTAGCGGAAGCGCTCGATGAAGTGCTGCATGTCCTCCACCTTGCCGCGCATGCGCTCGGCCTCGGCGGCCAGCCGCAGCATGTGCTCCTCCTTGAGCTGCCGGTAACGCGTGAAGTTGCCCGTGAACAGGGTCAGTTTGCCCCGGGCGATCTCGGCGATCTGGGTCACCGTGCGGTCCAGGAAGAAGCGGTCGTGGCTGATGGTCAGCACCGTGCCGTCGTAGGCCTTGAGGAAGCGCTCGAGCCACTCCAGCGCGTCGGTGTCCAGGTGGTTGGTGGGCTCGTCCAGCAGCAGCAGGTCAGGCGAGGCCACCAGCAGGCGGGCCATGGCCGCGCGCATCTGCCAGCCGCCGGAGAAGGTGTCCAGCGGGCGCTCGAGGGAGTCCGCGGGAAAGCCCAGCCCCTGCAGGATGCGCCGGGCCTCGGACTCCAGCCGGTAGCCGTCCCGGTGGTCGAACTGGTCCTGCAGGTGCCCCAGGTGGGCCAACAGGGCCGGCTGGTCCTCGTGGTCCGGCGGCAGCTCGGCCAGGGTGCCGCGGGTCTCCTCCATGTCGCGCTCCAGCTGGCGGATGTCCCCGGCCGCGGCCAGGACGATCTCCAGCAGGGGCTGGGAGGACGAGAAGCTGAAGGTTTGGGACAGGTAGCCCGTCCGGATGCGCGGGGCGCGGTGCAGGCTGCCCTCGTCGGCCTCGCGCTCGCCGGCCAGGATGCGCAGCAGCGTGGTCTTGCCCACGCCGTTGTCGCCCACCAGGCCCACGCGCTGGCCGGGCAGGATCCGCCAGGAGAGATTCTCGAACAGCACCTTGTCGGGAAAGCGCACGGCCAGCTGGTGCAGAGCGATCAAAGGGACATCCTGTTCTTGGGTTGCATCGGGCCTAGTAGAGGGCCACCACACGCAGGCAGCGCCGTTCGTCCCCGCCCGCCGGCAGGGCCAGGCTCAGGTCCGCGGTCTCGCCCACGGGCAGCCAGTCCCCGCTCCAGGGCGTGGTCGCGGCCTCCACCCGATAGGCCGTCGCCCCGGGCTGGGCCGTCCACTCCAGCAGCACGCCGCCGGACTGCAGGCGGATCGACAGCTGGGGCGGCGCCAGCGCCTGAAGTTGCCGCAGGCCCAGATCCTGCCAGTCCGCGCTGCCGGGCAGCAGGCCGAAGGCCAGCCGGCCCGGCACTCCGCCCACGCTCTCCACCTCGATCCAGAGGCTGTCCCCCGCGCTCCAGTCCGGCGCCAGCTCGCGCAGCTCCAGGGCCACCACGCCCTCGGCCAGGCCGTTCACCCAGGCGCCGCCGCCCGGACTCGTGCCGCAGCGGGCGCGCAGCCCGCCCGGGCCGGGGAAGGAGCCGTCGGGGGCCTGGGCCCGCAGGGCCAGGTGCCGCAGCAGGCCGTTCAAGTTGCCCGAGACGTGCGTCTCCAGCAGCCAGTCGTCGGGATCCACGCTGGCCGCGCTGGGCGCCGTGCCCGTCACCACCACGTGGCCCTGCAGGCGCAGGTGGTTGCGCACCCACTCGCTGCGCAGGGTGCCGGCGTTGATCCGCCAGGGCAGCCGGAGGTCGAAGGGGGCCTCGGCCTGGGTCTGCTGCACGCGCAGCTCGGTCACGGGCAGCCCGCCCACCGTGCGCGCGCGCCAGTCCGTCCGGTAGCTGGGCCGGTTCAGGCCGTAGAGGTAGCCGTTCCAGAGCCCCGTCAGGTCGTGGGGCGTGTACTGGGCCGCGTGGGCCGTGAAATCCGCCACGTGGGCCGAGCCGTAGGCGAAGGGCCCGGCCGTCCAGCCGTTCATCAGCGCGAAGAAGGCGCTGTCCCCCACCTGGCCGCGCAGCATGTGCAGCAGCCAGGCGCCCTTGCGGTAGACCGTGTTGGAGCTGAAGGTGCTGGGCGGGTCGTAGATCGGCCCGCTGGGATCGGTGACGTTGCAGCGCCCGGTCATGTGCTGGACCAGCGCCGTGTGCCCGCCCAGGTGCTCCATCCAGAGCGCCTCGCTGTAGGTGGCGAAGCCCTCGTTGAGCCAGATGTCCTCCCAGGCCGCGCAGGTCACTTTGTCCCCGAACCACTGGTGGGCCAGTTCGTGGGCCACGATGTAGTCGTAGGCGTGGTCGCCGCGCAGCAGCGTGGAGCCGTAGCTCGTGTTGCACTGGTGCTCCATGGCGCCGCCCCAGGTGAACTCGCTGTGCCCGTACTTCTCGTCCACGAAGGGATACTCGCCGAAGGTGGTGGCGTAGAAGCCGATCATCGGCACGGTCACGTTGAAGTCCACCAGCGCGTCGGCGTGGTCCTCGGGCCAGACGTAGTGGTGGACCGGCATGGGGCTGCCGTCCAGGGCCGTGTACTCATCGGTGATGAGCTGATAGTTGGTGACGCTCATGCAGACCAGATAGGTGGCGATGGGGTGACGCTCGCGCCAGTGCCAGGTCACCAAGGCGCCCGTGGTGTCGGCGGCAAGCAGCCGGCCGTTGGAGGTGGCCACCTGCCCCAGCGGGACGGTAATCCGCACGTCGGCCGAGTCCGCCTTGTCGGAGGGGTCGTCCTTGGTGGGCCACCAGGAGGGCGCGCCGTTGGGCTCGGAGAGCGTGCTGACAATGGGCACGCCCGCGTGCAGGGCCAGCTGGTAGCTGCCGAAGCCCGTGGCGGCCGGGTCGCCCGCGTAGTGGACGGTCAGGCAGGCCTCCGCGCCCAGGGCCAGCGGCGCGGGCAGCACGCAGTGCAGCACGTGACCGCCGTGGCTGAACGAGAGCGCGCCGTCCACGGCGCTCACCGCCAGGTTGTCGTGCAGGTCGAAGTCCACGTCCGCCAGGCCTTCCTGCAGGCTGCGCACGCACAGGGTGGCGACGCCCGCCAGGGTGGCCGTGCTCAGGCTGGGGGTCAACTGAAGCTCCACGCGCCCCAGATCGTAGCGCGTGTCCACGCGCTCGCCCGCGCGGGCGGCCAGCGCGCGCTGGGTGCCCTCCAGGTGCGCCTTGAGCCAAGCCTCCGCGTGTCCGTCCGTGGATTCCTGGGCCCGGGACGCGCCCGCCGGCAGCAGGAGCGCGCCGGTCAACAGAAGCAAACCGCCGGGGAGCCGCATCCCACACCTCCGTTCTTTCCTGTTCCGTGAAGCTGTTCCGCCCAGCGGAAGAATAGTAGGTTGCGCCCATGGAGCGCAGCCTGACCATTCCCTCGGATCCGGCGGCCATCGATCAGGTGGAGGCCTTCCTCAGCGAGCTGGCCCAGGAACTGGGCCTGTCGGAGGACTTCACCGGGGATCTGATCATCGCCGGGACCGAGGCGGCCAACAACGCCATTCTCCACGGCAACCAGCAGCGGCCGGAGCTGGAGGTGCGCCTGGAAGCCCGGGTCACCGTCCAGGGTGCCGTGCGGCAACTGCTGCTGGCGGTCACGGACCACGGCCTGGGTCTGCCCGTCCCTCTGCCTGATCCCACCGAACCCGAACACCTGCTGGACATTTCCGGCCGCGGCCTGCTGATCATCCGCCACCTGATGGACGACGTGCGCATCGAGACCGGCGCCCGGGGCACGCGCGTGGTGCTGGTCAAGACCCTGGTCTGAGCCCGGATCCTAGCGATCCACGTGATCCACGATTCCCACGATGCAGGCGTCCACCGGGCTGAGTTTGGCCGGCAGCGGCAGCGCCGCCTCCTTGGATCCCACGTAGTAGACGATCTGTCCGGTTGCCGACCCGCGCAGGTCCACGGCGGCCAGCCGCGCACCGTCGGGCCGCAGGTCGCCGTCCACCGGCTGGATCACCAGCAGGGTCGCCTGCTCCAGGCCGGGCGCCTTGCGCGTGGCCCAGACCTTGCCCACCACCCGCGCCAGGTTCATGGCGTGCCCGCCGCCAACGCCGCCGGGTCCAGCTCCACCTTGTCCACGATGGCCATGATCACCGTGTCCACGGGCGCGCCGTCCGTCTGTTCGGTCAGGCGCGCGCTGGAACCGGCCACCAGCAGAACCACCTCGCCCACGCCGGCGCCCACGCTGTCCACGGCCACAGTGTGGGCGTCCTTCTCGCGATAGTCGAAGTCCAGGTGGCGCACCATCAGGAACTTCAAGCCGGTTAGCTTGGGGTCCTTGCGCGTGGCCCAGACCGTGCCGACGACCCGTCCCAACTGCATGGAGCCTCCTACTGGTTGAGGACCAGGGCGAAGATCAGCGGCGCCACGATGGTGGCATCGGACTCCACGATGAAGCGCGGCGTGTCCTGGCCCAGCTTGCCCCAGGTGATCTTCTCGTTGGGCACGGCGCCGGAATAGCTGCCGTAGCTGGTGGTGGAGTCGCTGATCTGGCAGAAGTAGCCCCAGAGCGGCGTGTTCTCCTCCTCCATGTCCTGCTCCAGCATGGGCACGACGCAGATCGGGAAGTCGCCGGCGATGCCGCCACCGATCTGGAAGAAGCCCACTGGGCTCTGGTAGGCCGTCTTGCGGTACCAGTCGGCCAGGAAGGCCATGTACTCGATGCCCGTGCGCACGGTGTGCACGCGCTTCACGTCGCCCTTCATGCAGTGGGCCGTGAAGATGTTGCCCAGCGTGCTGTCCTCCCAGCCGGGCACGATGATCGGCAGGTCGCGCTCGCAGGCCGCCACCAGCCACGAGTCCTGCTCGTCGATCTGGTACTTGTCCTTGAGCACGCCGGAGCGGATCAGCCGGTACATGAATTCGTGGGGGAAATAGCTGGCGCCGGCGCGGTCCGCGGCCTGCCACTCCTCCAGCACGGCGCGCTCCAGCACACGGATGGCCTCCTCCTCCGGGATGCACGTGTCGGTGACCCGATTCAGATGGCGCTCCAGCAGGGCCTGCTCTTCGGCCGGGCTGAGCTGGCGGTAGTGCGGCACGCGGACGTAGTGCTTGTGGGCCACCAGGTTGAACAGATCCTCCTCCAGGTTGGCCCCGGTGCAGGAGATGATGTCCACCTTGCCCTGGCGGATCATCTGGGCCAGACTCAGGCCCAGCTCCGCCGTGCTCATGGCGCCGGCCAGCGAGACCAGCATCTTGCCCCCCTGCTCCAGGTGGGCGGAATAGCCGTCGGCGGCGTCGATCAGCGCGGCGGCGTTGAAGTGGCGGTAGTGGTGGCGCACGTAGGCCGAGACGGGGCCGAGGGACATGGTGCTTCTCCAGAGTTGGGTTGCATGAATGTGCCACTGCGGGCACGGGCCTGCAAGCTGCGGGCCTTGCACCTCGAATCACTTCTGGACACGAAGAACACGAAGGGAGGGAAAGGGCACGAAGGAGGAAGGATGGCGGGGAAAGCAGCGGGTCCCCGGTCGGATCCAGCCGATCCCGTTCGTTTCTACTTCCCGGTCTACGTTCCCTGCGTGGACTTCGTGTCCGTTTCGGCGCCTGGACCTCAGCGGGCATCCATCTCCGACAGGAACGAACGGCCCGGTCCGGCGGCGTCCAACCCGAACCAGTCCAGCAGCGTGGCGCCCACGTCGGTGAAACTGGCCCGCGTGCCCAGCGGGCGCCCGGCCCGCCCGGCTTGGTAGGCCAGCAGCGGGACGTACTCACGGCTGTGGTCCGTGCTCCCGCTGGTGGGGTCGTTGCCGTGATCCGCCGTGATCACCAGCAGGTCCTGTTCGCCCAGCCGCGCCAACAGGTCGGGCAGGCGCCGATCGAAGGCCTCCAGCCCGCCCCGGAAGCCCACGGGATCCAGCCGGTGGCCCCAGAGCATGTCGAAGTCCACCAGGTTGAGCAGGATCAGCTGGTCGCGGCCGGCGGCGGCTTCGTCCAGCACGCGCTCCAGCACATCCAGGCCCTGCATGTTGTTCTTGCTGGGCAGGGCGCGCTCGATCCCCACGCCTGCGAACAGGTCGCGAATCTTGCCGATGGAGACCACCTCCACGCCCGCCGCCGCCGCCCGGTCCAGGGCCGTGGGCGCTCCAGGCGGCAGGCTGAAGTCCCGGCGGTTGGACGTGCGCTGGTAGGCCCCCGCGGGTCCGGTGAAGGGTCGCGCGATCACCCGGGCCACGGCGTGCGGCCCCGTCAGCAGGTCGCGCGCGCTCCGGCAGACCTCGTACAAGCGCTCCAGGCCGAAGTGCTCCTCGTGGGCGGCCACCTGGAAGACGCTGTCCGCGCTGGTGTAGAGGATGGGCCGGCCCGTGGCCACGTGCTCGTCGCCCAGGCGCTCGATGATCTCGGTGCCCGAGGCCACGCAGTTGCCCAGCACGCCGGGCAGGTGGTTGGCCTGCAGCCAGGCGGCCACCAGCTCGGCCGGAAAGCCCCGCGGGTAGGTGGGCAGCGCCACGGGAGTCACCAGCCCCACCAGTTCCCAGTGGCCCAGGGTGGAGTCCTTGCCTTGGGACTTCTCGGCCATTCGGCCCCAGGAAGCCCGGGGCGCGGCCGCGGGGGGCACGCCAGGCAGCTCCAGCACGCTGCCCAGCCCCAGCTCCTGGAGGTGGGGCAGCGTCAGTCCGCCCTGCTGGCGGGCCAGGTTGCCCAGGGTGTTGTGGCCCGCGTCGCCGAAGGCCGCGGCGTCGGGCAGTTCGCCCACGCCCACGCCGTCCAGGACAAGCAGGATGAAGCGTTTGTTCGACATGGTCATCCTTCGCCTTTGCGCCGGGGTAGGGCGCTTGAAACACAGAGACACAGAGGCACAGTCGAGCAGGAAACTGGAGCTCTGGCTTCCTGGAATCCTGTCTCGTACTGGGGGTGTCCAGCCTTTTCATGACGATTGAACACATCTCAGGGACGCCGAGGCACGGCGCGCCATCCAAATCACATTTCGATGAACTGTGCCTCTGTGCCTCTGTGGTCATTCCCCCCGCCCCGCCCCCGGAGCGGACCCAACGAAAAAGGGCCTGTCGCCAGGCCCGGAAGAGACAATTCGCAGGACCTGGACTTAGCCCAGGATCTCCTTCTCGTTGTCCTTGGTCACGTAGACGATTTCCTTCTTGACCTTGAAGGTGCCCTTCTCGGTCCGCTCCATCGTGACTTTCAAGACCGGGCGGTCGTGGGCCGATTCTTTGGCCACGAACTTCTGTACCTTTGCCATCTCCGTGTCCTCCGCTAGTCGGTTTCACCCCGCGCACGGCGCTGCACGGACTCACGGAGTCCACACAAAGGGGCCCGCAAGAGTAGGGTTCGACGGGGAAAGATGCAAGCTCCCGCACGGATCCAGCCAGCGCCCGGCCGGACCCCGCCGTCCCCGTCTCCAACAAATCGTCTATTTCTCAATCGGATCGCTCGGTCGCCCGGCCCGCCGGCTCAGCGCAGATCCTCCGGCAACACCAGGTCCGGATCCTGCACGGGACCCAGCCGCAGTTCGGCGCTCAGCCGCAGCGGCAGGGCCGGGAATTCGACCTCCGGAGCCAGCGACTCCTCAGCCTCCGCCAGCGCCACGCTGCGCTGGATGTCCGTGGTGACGCTCAGGAAGCGCCGGGGCAGATAGGCGCCGATGTTGAGCGTCAGCGCGGGCGTCTGGGTATAGAGCAGGCGCGTGGACTCGTCCGGGGTCTGGTCGGGCTCGCTCAGCGTGTGCACCCACCAGCCCGCCACGGTCCAGTTGGGCAGGGAGAGGCTGGTGCTCCAACTCAGGCCCACCAGCGGCAGGCCCACCTGGGCCACCAGCTCGGTGTTCACCCAGTTGCCGCCCCAGTAGCGGAAGACCAGCGGCGGGCCGGGCGCGCCGGCGTTGCCCGCGGCGTCCACGATCCGCGCCAGCACCCAGACGCTGTCGCCGATCCAGGGCTGCTGGGGCAGGGTCAGGCCCGTGGAGGCCGCCTGGCCCAGATTGGAATAGTTCAGGCGCGTGAAGCGCAGTTCGCCCTCCTCCACCTGACTGATGGCGTGGGAGGCCAAGGCCAGTTCGAAGGTGTAGAAGGTGGAATCCGGGTGCTGGTTGGGCCAGGAGAGCGTGATCCCGCCCGAGCTGGTCAGGGCCGCCAGATTGGGGCCGTTGAAGGCCGCCGGCGCCGTGCCGTCCACGCCGATCCGCCAGTCGTCCACGATCCCGCAATCGTCCTCGCTGCCCGAGCAGCCCAGAATCTCGCCGTGCTGGTCGTCGCTGGCGTGGAACTCCAGCCGCTTGATGCCCGTGCCCGTCACCGCCAGCGTCACGGTGATCGTGGTGTCGCGCGAGAAACCGCTGAGACCCAGGTCCTGCCAGCCCTCCCCCGTGCCGTAGAGACCGTTGTTGTTCTGGTCCACGCGCACTTCCAGGCTGGAGAGATCCACCTGGTGGTGGACGTCGCGCACACGCACCTGGATCGAGCCGCCCCCCGGCGGCACCCAGTAGCGCGTGTGCCCGGTGGGATAGCGCGCCAGCAACAGGGGCGGGTGCAGATCGTCGGGCGCGCCGTAGACCGTGTCTGTCCAGGCCGTGCGGCGGCCCTCCTGGTCCAGCCCCCGCAGCAGGAAAGCGTGGTTGACCCGGTAGTCCAGGCCGCTGACGCGCACGGCCTTGAGCGGCGCCCAGCAGAGCAGGTCCAGATCCGTGGAGGTGAAGAGGCGAGCCTCGGGCGTGATGGTCCCCGACGGATCCGCCAGGATCTCATAGCTCTCGAAGTGGCTGGACCAGGTGGGCGTCCAGGCCAGGTCCACGGCGTCCACGTCCACGCCGGTCACCGACAGGTTGACGGGATCCGTGGGCGCCGGCGTGGGCCGGTTGGCAGCCAGGCTGTCCTCGGCCTCCGCCAGGGCCAGGAAGAGCGGCTGGAAGTAGTCCGTGCTGTGGCCGTAGTTGCCCCAGCCCACCGGCGTGCCGCTGCTGGTGCCGTACCAGAAGGAGGTGCCCGCCGTGTGCGAGATCGTGGGCAGCTCGTCCATCTCCACGTGCACCCAATCCTCGCCGGCGTGGCAGTCCGGGTAGCCCGCCGGGTGGGAATCCGCCTCCTGGCAGCTGTTGGGGAAACCCCAGAGGTCGGGCGAGATGGTCAGCCAGATCTCTTGTCCGGCAGTGCCGCCGTCCACGCGGATCTCGTTCTGGGACTGGGTGGAGATGTAGCTGAGCAGACTGACCGCGCTGTGCGTGAATCCCAGGGCGTTGGCCGCGTGGACGGGATCGCTCAGGTTGTTGAGCAGGCCGGTGGGCCCGTTGCCCGTGTCGTAGAGCGGGGAGAAGTTCAGCCGGCGGTTGCGCCCGCCGGAGAGCACGGCGCTCTTCAGGTCGCGGTGGGCCGCGTCGTCGTAGCTGTGGATCTGCAGCGTGCGCTCCAGCTGGCCCTGTTCGCGCCAGAAGTTCACGCAGCGCTCGTGGATCACGGCGAAGGGAGTCAGGCAGTTGCGCGATGGATCCGAGAGCGAGGCCGAATTGGTGTAGGCCCCCGGGCTGCCCGTGTAGGCCACTTCGCGGCCCGCGCCGTTCACCATCAACACGCCGGCCCCGTGGTCCAGGAAGAGATCCGTGGCCAGGTAAGAACTGGGATAGTCATCGTTGGGATGCGGGGCCTCCACCACCCAGCGCGGCCGGGCCGCCGCCGGGTTGAAGACGAAGAGTCCCCAGCCATGGCGAAAGGAGCCCGTCACGTCGTCCGCCGTGCCGGTGTTGTTCAGGTCCACATAACTTGTGTCCAGCTGCTCGCGCAACATGTAGAAGCTGCCGCCGGTCTCCGTGTCCTGGAAGCGCAGCAGGTCGAAATCCAGATCCGGCACCTGTTGCATGCGCGCCAGGGCGCCCTCGCCGCGGTCGCGCAGCAGGCTGTCTGCCAGGTCGGCGAAGAGCGAGAGGATGGCGTCGCCGTGGGCGTCGTCCTCCAGCACCTCGAAGGTGCCGAAGCCATTGGTCTGGGGATCCAGGGCCGTGGGCGCATAGGCGTTGTAGCCCGGCCGGGCGATGCCCTCGGAGATGTGGCTGATCCAGTTGTCGTAGGCGCAGGCCGGCTCCACGCCGCCCATGAAGTTGCGGAAGACGCCGGTTTCCACGGGCAGTTGGGCGTGACACAGGCTGGCCACGAACAGAAACAGTCCCAGACGGGGGAAATGGCGGGTCATGAATCCTCCGGGCTGCGGGGAGTGCGGGGCCACGGGCCAGGTGCGCGGGCTGCCGGGTGTAGGCCGCGGCGACCTGTTGGCGCCTTGACAAGCAAACATGCTCGCAGGGCCGGATCAAGCCGGCGGCAGAAGTGCGCCGGTTTTTTCCCAGGGCAGCCGAAAACTGCGCCGGTGGACGGGCAGGCGGCCGCGCTCCTGCAGCAGGGCCAGGTGGGCGGCCGTGCCGTAGCCCTTGTGCCGGGCGAAGCCCCAGCCCGGAAACTCGGCGTCCAGGCGCAGCAGCTCGCCGTCGCGCTCCACCTTGGCCAGGATTCCCGCCGCGGCCACGCAGGCGCTGAGCCCGTCGCCCTTCACCAGGGCCCGGCCGCGCCGTTCCGGAAAGGGAAAGTCCCGACCGTCCACCAGCAGATAGCCGGGCTCCCGGCCCAGCCCGGCCACGGCACGCGCCATGGCCAGGAAGGTGGCGCGCAGGATGCCCAGCCCGTCGATCTCCTCCACCTCTGCGCGGCCCGTGGCCCAAGCCAGGGCCTGGCGCTTGATTTCCGCCGCCAGGCGGGCACGCGTCTCCGCCTGGAGCTGCTTGCTGTCGTTCAGCCCGGGCAGGCGGCCGTCGGCGGGCAGGATGACGGCGCCGGCCACCACGGGACCGGCCAACGGGCCGCGGCCGGCCTCGTCAACGCCGCACAGGTTCAGTCCGGGGGCGTCGGACTGGAGCCGCTCGCGCAGTTCCTGGTCGTGGGCCCACAAGCGCTCGAATGGATCGGCACGCATGCCTGCTCCAAAGTCTAGCCGGCCATCCCGTCATCCCCCGGCTCGACCGGGGGATCCCAACCCTAGTCCGTCATCCAGACGGGGGCTGGGGCGCCTTGTTTTCCACCTTTCTGCTGGCGCCAGAAAGGTGGAGCCAAAGAGGCGCTTTTTCTCACTCGCCAGAGTCAGCCCGCCTCCCGGCGGGCTTCCGCTGGCGGCAGCGGCTCCTTCC